>JAWWPV010001014.1:0-3267 GCA_033854775.1 Trebonia sp. | reverse complement strand
AGCTTGAGCACCCGAACATCGTCCGCATCTACAACTTCGTACAGCACACCAGCCAGCGGGACGGCGAGACCGCCGGCTACATCGTGATGGAGTACGTGGGCGGCAAGTCGCTCAAGCAGATCCGGCTGGACGCGCGCCAGCACGGCGGGGCGGTGCCCATCTCCCACGCGCTCGCCTACGCCCTGGAGATCCTGCCCGCGTTCGGCTACCTGCACGACCGGGGGCTCGTCTACTGCGACTTCAAGCCGGACAACATCATCCAGACAGAAGAGCAGCTCAAGCTCATCGACATGGGCGGCGTCCGCTACATCAACGACGACGGCCCGATCTACGGGACGGTCGGCTACCAGGCACCGGAGATCGAGAACGAAGGGCCGTCACCGAGCTCCGACCTCTACACCGTGGGCCGGACCCTGGCGGTGCTCACCTTCGACTTCGCCGGCTTCCAGCAGCAGTTCCGGTTCCGGCTGCCGGACAAGGAGCCGCTGCTGGTGCAGCAGGAGTCCTTCGCCCGGCTGCTGCGCCGCGCCACGCACCGCCACCCGGCCCGCCGGTTCCAGTCAGCGGGGGAGATGGCCGAGCAGCTGACCGGCGTGCTCAGGGAGGTGCTGTCGGTCGCCGACGGCCAGCCCAGGCCCGCGTTCTCCGGCCTGTTCAGCCCGGAGCTGCGAACCATCGGCACCGACTTGAGCCCGGCGCCCTCCAACAATGGGACAGCGAACGGGGACGGCACCGTCACGGTGGCACCGCCGCCGGCCGCCGAGGTGATCGCCGGGCTGCCCGGACCGCTCGCCGACGGCACCGACCCCGCGGCCGGCTACCTGGCCACGCTGGCCGGCCTGGAGACCGCACAGCAGGCGCAGGCGCTGCTCGGCGCGGTCACCGGCGACGCGGGCGTCCCGCCGGGCGTGGCCGAGTCGCCGGAGACCCGGCTGGCGCTCATCCGCGCGCTCATCGGGACCGGCGACCTGACGACCGCGAAGGCCTCACTCGCCGACCTGTCGTCGTCGCCGCGGGCCGACTGGCGGGTCGCCTGGTACGGCGGGCTCTGCGAGCTGGCAGGCGGCCAGCCCGACCGGGCGCTTGCGGCGTTCAGCGCGGTCTACGACGAGCTTCCCGGCGAGCTCGCGCCTAAGCTCGCGCTCGCCTTCGCCGCCGAGGCGGCGGGCGAGCTGCCCGCGGCGCGGCACTACTTCCAGCTCGTGTGGACCATCGACCGGTCGTATGTCAGCGCCGGGTTCGGCACGGCCAGGGCCTGCCTCGCGAGCGGCGACCGGGTCGGCGCCATCGCCGCGGTCGCCGCCGTGCCGGAGACGTCAAGCCATCACGCCGCGGCGCAGATCGCCGCCGTCCGGCTGCTGGTCGCGGGCGCCGGGCTGTCCGGAGCCGACCTGCACCAGGCCGACCAGCGCCTCGGCCGGCTGTCTCTCGACGACAACGACCCGCGCAGGCAACAGCTCGCGGTGGAGATCCTGCGCGCCGCCCTCGACTGGGTCTCCGACGGGACTGCTACCCCCCAGCGGGCCGGCGCACAGCCCGCGGCCGAGCGCATCCTCGGCTACGAGCCGACCGAGCGCGCGCTGCGCTTCGGGCTTGAGCGCGGCTACCGCGCGCTCGCCACCCTGCTCCCAGAACGGCGGGTCGAACTGGTGGACATGGCCAACAGCGTCCGCCCGAGGACGTGGATATGAGGAGACAGCGATGACGGGCCTGCCCGGATTCACGGTAGACATCGACCAGAACCCCTACCTGCCGTCTGGCGGGCGCGACGTCAGCGCGATCGTGACGGTGACCGCGGACGAGTCGGGAGACGCCCCGGCCGCGCTGCCGTCCGACGGCGGCAGCGCGGAGATCGTCATCGTCGACTGCTCCGGGTCGATGGACTACCCGCCGACCAAGATCGCCGAGGCCCGCGCGGCCACGGCGGCCGCCGTGGACGTCATCAAGGACGGCACCTCGTTCGCGATCGTCGCGGGCACCTCCACCGCCTGGCCCGTCTACCCGGCGGACGGGTCGATGGCGGTCGCGGGCGAGCGCACTAGGGCCGAAGCCAAGGCCTCGCTGCGCCAGCTGCGGGCCAACGGCGGGACCGCGATCGGCCAGTGGCTCCGGCTGGCGCACCAGATCTTCTCGTCCACCCCGGCGACGCTGCGGCACGCGATCCTCCTCACGGACGGCAAGAACCAGCACGAGACCCCCGAGGAGCTCGCCGCCGCGATCGCCCTGTGCGAGGGGGTGTTCCGCTGCGACTGCCGGGGCGTAGGCACCGATTGGGAGGTCGGCGAGCTGCGCAAGATCTCCACCGCGCTGCTCGGCTCCGTCGACATCGTGGTGGACCCGGCCGGCCTGGCGGCCGACTTCGAGGAGCTGATGCGCGGCGCGATGAGCAAGCACCTCCCCGACGTCCTGCTGCGGGTGTGGACGCCGCAGACGGCGGCGCTGAAGTTCGTCAAGCAGGTCGCACCCGCCATCGACGACCTGACCAGCCGTCGCCTGGCCACGGGCGCGCAGGCCGGGGACTACCCGACCGGGGCGTGGGCGCCGGGGGAGAGCCGCGACTACCACGTGGCCGTCACGGTGAACCCGGCCGGCCTCGGGCAGGAGATGCTCGCCGCGCGGGTCAGCCTGGTGGCGAGCTCGGCCGACGGGCAGCAGGAGCTCGGCCAGGGGCTGGTGCGGGTGACCTGGCCCGACGACGAGGCGCTCTCCACCAGGATCAACTCCAGGGTCGCCGGCTACACCGGGCAGGCGGAGCTGGCCTCCGCGATCGCCGACGGGCTTGAGGCTAACAAGCGGGGCGACGCGGAGCTGGCGACCGCGCGGCTGGGGCGGGCGGTGGCGCTGGCGCACCAGGCGGGCAACGAGGAGACGGCCCGGCTGCTGGCCGGCGTGGTGGACGTGGTGGACGAGGCCACCGGCACCGTCCGGCTGAAGAAGAAGGTCGACGCCGCCGACGAGATGGCCCTCGACACGCGGTCAACGAAGACGGTCCGGGTCAGGAAGGGGTAACGCGGTGGCGACCTGCCCGTCCGGTCACGCGTCGGCGAGCGACGACTTCTGCGACGTGTGCGGCGTCCTGATCGGCGCCGCGCCGAGCCTCGCGCCTGACAGGGCGCCTGCCGAGGCCGCCCCAGGCGAGCCCTGCCCGCGCTGCGGTGCCGCGCGGGGCGGCCAGTTCTGCGAGTCGTGCGGCTACGACTTCACCGTCGCGGGCCAGGGCACATTCGGCGCCGGCACATTCGACGGGGGCGCGTCCCCGCCGGCCCC
>JAWWPV010001013.1:0-10257 GCA_033854775.1 Trebonia sp. | reverse complement strand
CTGACAGGCCGGGCCACTGCCTTCCCGTTAACCGGTGGGCTAACCGGTGATGCGCTCTCCTATGGGGCCAAGGATGAGCATCGGGAAGTAGATCAACCCGCCGACGATCACGATGACGCCGGTCAGGTAGCCCGAGAAGGTGAGGCCCGCGGTATCGAGCGTCGCGCGGGTGCGGGCGTGCACCCGTGCGCCGGCCAGCGAGCCCGCGATGGCGAGCGCGAGCACGATCGGCGCGAACCGGCCGATGAGCATGGTCAGCCCGAGCGTGACGTCGTACCAGGTCGTGTTGGCGGCGAGCCCGGCGAAGGCGGAGCCGTTGTTCTGGGCGACCGAGGCGTAGGCGTAGGTGACCTCGGTCAGCCCGTGCAGCCCGTGGTTGAGTATCGAGCCCGTCCCCGCGCTGATCACCAGCGAGATCGAGCCGAAGATCAGCACCACGACCGGGATCGTGAGCACGTACGCGACCACGAGCTTCATCTGCGGCGCGCGGATCTTCTTGCCGAGGAACTCGGGCGTCCGGCCGACCATGAGGCCCGCGATGAACACGGCGAGCAGCGCGAGCACGAGGATGCCGTACAGGCCGCCGCCGTCGCCGCCCGGGCTGATCTCGCCGAGCAGGATCGCGGCGAACGCGGCCGTGCCGCCGACCGGGGTGTAGCTGTCGAGCGCGGAGTCGGTGGCGCCGGCCGTGGTGCCCATGGTCCCCACGGTCATCAGGGCGGAGCCTGACGGGCCGAACCTGAGCTCCTTGCCCTCCATGTTGCCGCCCGGGTTGCTGGCGGTGGCGACCTGCTGCACGCCGGCGGGCAACTGGGAGTTGCCGTGCAGTTCGGCCTGCATGGCGATCACCGTGTGCGCCAGGAAGATCACCGCCATGACCGCGACGATGGCCAGCGCCTGCTTGCGGCGGCCGATCAGGCGGCCGAACATGAAGATGATCGCGAACGGCAGCACGATGACGAGCAGCAGGTCGAACAGGTTGGTAAAGCCGGTCGGGTTCTCGAACGGGTGCGCGCCGCCTGTCCCGTAGAGGCTGCCGCCGTTGGTGCCGAGCAGCTTGATGGCCTCCATCGAGGCGACCGGGCCGCCGGGGATCAGCTGGGTACCGCCGGCCAGGGTCGAGGCGGTGCGGAAGCCGCTGAAGTTCTGCACCGCGCCCTGGCTGACCATGACGAGCGCGCCGATGACGGACAGCGGGACGAAGACCCGCACCACGGCCCGGGTGAGGTCCACCCAGAAGTTGCCGATCCGGCGCTTCGACCCCGCGATGCCGCGGACCACCGCCAGGGCCACGGCGAGGCCGATGCCGGCGGCGGTGAACTGCGCGACGACCAGGCCGGCCATGTCGGCCAGGTAGCTGGCCTGGGTCTCCCCCTCGTAGGCCTGCCAGTTGGTGCCGGTGATGAAGCTGACCGCGGTGTTGAACGCCAGCATCGGGGACATGCCGGGGGCGTGCGTCGGGTTGAGCGGGAGCACGCCCTGTAGCCGCAGGATCAGGTACAGCAGCAGGCTCGACAGCAGGCCGAAGACCAGCAGGGCGACCGTGTAGACCTGCCAGGTCATGGATGAGTCGGGATCCACGTGAAGTACTCGGTAGGCCAGCCGCTCAATCGGGAGGAAGACCCGGTTCCCCGGCGCGCCCCCCTCGCCAGGTTCGCGGTGCCGGAAAGTCGCCGCCAGGTAGCGGCCGAGCGGCGGCGCGAGGAGCGCGGTCACCGCGCAGACGAACAGGAGCTGTTCCCACCCGGTCACGTTCATCGCAGGCCATCCAGTCCCATGTTGAGTTGCAGGACGTTCACGGCCGGCTCGCTGAGGAAGCCCCACTCCGCGGGTGCCGTGTGCTGATGCAGGAGCGCTACCACCTGGGCGAGCGACAGGTGACGGGCCTGGGCCACGCGCGGCGCCTGATCGAGGGCGTTTTGCAGTGAAATATCGGGATCTAGGCCGGAGCCCGAGGCGGTCACCGCGTCGACCGGCACCGCCGCGTTAGGAGCCATGTGATTGAACTGGCGGTAGCCACGCACACGTTCGGATACCTCGTTAATGAGCACCGGATTCGAGGGGCCCAGGTTGCTCGCGCCGGAGGAGGAACCGTCGTACCCGGTCCCCGCGTTGGACGGGCGCGGCTGGAAGTACCTGGGCAGCGGGTTGCCCTTGCCGTCGGCGAACGACTGGCCGAGCAGGGCGGAGCCGACGAGCTTGCCGCCGGAGTAGACAAGCGAGCCGTTCGCCTTGTCCCGGAAGAACAGCTGCGAGATGCCCGTGACGGCCAGCGGGTAGCCGAAGCCGAGGATCACCGTCGCGATGACGAGCGCGGCGATGCTTACCGAAGCCTGCCGCAGGATGCCGGATCTCATGGGAACGCGCCCCCTCCTCAGTGCAGGCCGAATTAGTGCAGGCCCGTCGCGGTCAGCAGCAGGTCGATGAGCTTGATGAACGCGAACGGCGCGATGATGCCGCCGACCCCGTAGATGAGGGTGTTGCGGCGCAGGATCGCGGCGCCGTCGCGCGGCTTGAACTTCACGCCGCGCAGGGCGAGCGGGATCAGCGCCGGGATGATCACCGCGTTGTAGATGACCGCGGAGAGGATCGCGGTGTGCGGGTTGTCCAGGTGCATGACGTTGAGCACGCGGAGCTTCGGGTAGGCGACGACGAACATCGCGGGGATGATCGCGAAGTACTTGGCCACGTCGTTCGCGATGGAGAACGTGGTCAGCGAGCCGCGGGTGATCAGCAGCTGCTTGGCGACCTCGACGACTTCGATCAGCTTGGTCGGGTTCGAGTCGAGGTCGACCATGTTGCCGGCTTCCTTGGCGGCCTGCGTGCCGGTGTTCATGGCCAGCCCCACGTCGGCCTGGGCGAGCGCGGGCGCGTCGTTGGTGCCGTCGCCGGTCATCGCGACCATGTGCCCGCCGCGCTGCTCCCTCTTGATGAGGGCGAGCTTGTCCTCCGGGGTGGCCTCGGCGAGGAAGTCGTCGACACCCGCCTCGGCGGCGATGGCCTTCGCGGTAAGCGGGTTGTCGCCGGTGATCATCACCGTGCGGATGCCCGTCTCGCGCAGCTGCGCGAACCGCTCGGGCATGCCCTGCTTGACGGTGTCCTTGAGGTGGATGACGCCGAGGATCCGCGTGCCTTCCGCCACGACCAGGGGCGTGCCGCCGCCCGTCGCGATCTGCTCCACGATCGGGGCGAGGTCGCCGGGGATCGGGCCACCGCGGCCGAGCACCCAGTCACGAACAGAGTCGGCCGCGCCCTTGCGGATGCTGCGGCCCGGCTGTCCGTCCGCAGCGGGCAGCTCGATGCCGCTCATCCGCGTCTGCGCGGTGAACGGGACGAGCTCGGCGGCGGTCAGGTCGAGCGCGCTCACCGGCAATCGCTCCTCCGCGAAGTCGACGATGGACCGGCCCTCGGGGGTCTCGTCGGCCGCCGACGACAGGAAGGCCGCCTCGGCGAGCTCGTGGGCCGTGACGCCGCCGACGGGGATGAACTCGGCCGCCATCCGGTTGCCGTAGGTGATCGTCCCGGTCTTGTCCAGCAGCAGGGTGGAGCAGTCGCCCGCGGCCTCGACGGCCCGCCCCGACATCGCGAGGACGTTGCGCTGCACCATCCGGTCCATGCCCGCGATGCCGATCGCCGACAGCAGGCCGCCGATCGTGGTCGGGGCCAGGCAGACGAACAGCGCGACGAGCACGACCGTGGACTGGATGGCCTTGTCGTAGACCGCCATCGGCTGGAGCGTGACCACGGCGACGAGCAGGATCAGCGTCATGCCCGCGATGAGGATGTCGAGGGCGATCTCGTTCGGCGTCTTCTGCCTGGAGGCGCCCTCGACCAGGGCGATCATCCGGTCGAGGAAGGTCTCGCCGGGACTTGACGTGATCTCGACCGTGATCTGGTCGGACAGCACGATCGTGCCGCCGGTCACCGCGGAGCGGTCACCGCCTGACTCGCGGATCACCGGGGCGGACTCGCCGGTGATCGCGGACTCGTCGACGACGGCGATGCCCGCGATGACGTCGCCGTCGCCCGGAATGACCTGGTTCGCGCTAACGACGACGCGGTCGCCGACCTTGAGCTGGGTGGAGGGGACGGTCTCGGTCGTTCCTCCGGCGGTCAGGCGCTGCGCGACCGTGTCCTTGCGCGCCTTGCGGAGCGTGTCCGCCTGGGCCTTGCCGCGGCCTTCGGCCACCGCCTCGGCGAAGTTGGCGAACAGGACGGTCGCCCAGAGCCAGAGGGTGACGAGGCCGACGAACAGGCTTGGCCGGTCGATGAACTCGATCGTCGTGATCACGGAGCCGATCTCGACGACGAACATCACGGGGATGTGGATCATCACCCGGGGGTCGAGCTTCCTGACGGCGGCGACGGCGGCGCGGCGCAGGATCGCGGGGTCGAAGAGGGCGGCGGCGGCCCGGAAGCGGACCTTCGGCGGCCGGGGCGTCAGCGCGTCGCCCGGCACCGCGGAAAGCGCGGGGCTGGTCATCGCGGCCCGCCTGACCTGCCATCGAGGCCGCGGTACGGCTCGGCGTCGGTACCAGGCGGCTCGTCCGCCAGGCCGTCCGGGTCGGTGTCGCGGTCGATCATCCGGCCCAGGACCTGGACAAGCGCGATAGCGAGCGCGAAGAACGCCACCAAGATGGCGATGAGAAGCACGTCGGACATGGTTTCGCCGCCTCGCCCTCAGAACCATTCCGGCTTGAACATCGCCACGCCCAGGTAGATGAAGGCCACCACGGCGACGGCGAGAAGGATGCCCTGTACGACGGTCATAACCACTCCAGATCCCTGAGCAGGGAGATCATTGCGGTTACGGACGCTACGCCGGGACGAGGAGGGCGCCGCGGACGCTAACAAACTTCAAGCGGCTTCCTAGCGACTCCAAGCGGGATCCAGACGTGCGGCGGGCCGCCGGCGGGGGGAGGATCGGAGACAGGAAGTCGCAGCGCACGCGGATTGAGGGTGACCGTTATGAGCGCCGGGCTGCATGACACATCGCAAGCGGTCCACCAGCGATTTCACTGGGCGGGCGCGCCTGGCGGCCGGCGACGGGGACTTCCCGTGATCGACCGGGGCGCGCTCACGGTGGCGTCCGGGCTCGTGGGCCCGCTCGCCCTGGCCGGCGTGCTCGCTTCGTTCCGCGCCGCCATCCCCGCCACCGACGCCGCCCTGTGCCTGGTTCTCCTCGTGGTGGCCGTCGCCGCCGGCGGGGACCGGCTCGGCGGTTACCTCACGGCGGTGTCCGCCGCGGCCTGGTTCGACTTCTTCTTCACCAGGCCCTACGGGACTTTCAACATCACCAGCCGCGACGACGTCGAGACCACGATCCTGCTGCTCGTCATCGGCGCCGCGGTCACCGAGATCGCCGTCTGGGGACACCGCCAGCACCTCGCGTCGAGCAACCGCGCCGGGTACATCGAGGGGATCCGCGCGGCGGCGCAGGCGGTCGCGACGGGCGCCTCCGCGGCGACGCTGACCGACCAGGTCTGCTCATCGCTCACCGCCGTGCTCTCGCTGCGCGCCTGCGTGTTCCAGGCGGGCATAGCGGGCATCGGCGCGCCCGCCCGCCTCGAGCAGGACGGCCGCGTCACCACGCCCCGTCAGTCCTGGGACGCGGACCGTGACGGCCTGCCGTTCAGCAGCGACACCGAGCTGCTCGCCGAGGCCGACGGGCTCCTCATGGGGAGGTTCCTGATGACGCCGGCGCCCGGCGCGCACCCCACCCTGGAGCAGCGACTCGTCGCCGTCGCGCTCGCCGACCAGGCCGGGGCGGCGCTCGCCAACGCGCGCCGCGCCCGGTGAGGCCGCTGTTACGACCCGGCCGCTGCGGCCTTCCAGATCGTGGGGCCCTTCGGGAAGGTGCCGTCCGGCTGGGTCAGCGTGAGCAGGCAACTCGCCACCGACAGCTCGAACAAGGTGAGGCCGTCATAGTCCGGCCATAGTCGGCCGAAGTCCGCGAGCACCTGGTCGCGGACCACCTCCCAGGTGCCCCGGTCGGTTATCTCGGTGACCCGGCCGGTGACGGCGAAGCCGTCGTCCTCGCGGGGCGGCGCGAACGTCTCGGTGTGCAGCGCGTACCGGCCGTCGCGGCGCAGGTCGGCCCGCTTCGGGCCGGGAAGGATGAGCACGTGCAGCCCCGCCTGGCTGATGACCGGGCACACCGGGTGCACGCGGGGGCCGCCGTCCTTCCTGACGGTGGCGAGGAAGCCGAGGCCGAGACCGTGCTCGTAGAACTGCCCGCGGCCGATGGCGGCGAGAGCGGGCTGCTGCTGGAAGAACTGCGTCCACGTGATCATGGAGTCGCACGCTACTGCGGTAATGCTGACACCTGCTGTCAATGTTTGCGGGTTACGGTTGACGACGTGCGCGCCGACCGCCTCGTATCGCTCGCCCTGCTGCTGCAAGCGCGCGGGCAGATGTCCGCGCACGCGCTCGCCGGCGAGCTCGAAGTATCCGTTCGCACGATTTACCGTGACATCTCGGCGTTGAACGCCGCGGGCGTCCCCGTCATGGCCGAGCCCGGCCGCGGTGGCGGGTGCCGCCTGATCGAGGGCTACCGGTTCCCGCTGCGCGGGCTTTCCGCCGATGAGGCGGAGGCGCTGCTGCTGCTTGGCGTCACCGGCGTCGCCGCCGAACTCGGGCTCGCGGACGCGCTCACCGCGGCGCACCGCAAGGTAAGCACGAGCGCCGGACTTGGCGGAGGCGGCGGGGAAACAGGCCACGCGTCCCTCGTCCACCTTGACCTGCCCCGCTGGTTCCACGGCACCGAACCGGTCCCCCACCTGCGCACGCTGGCCGAGGCGGTCCGCCTCGGCCGCTGCCTGCTGCTCGGTTACCGACGTGACGAGGGCAGCCAGGAGAAGACCCGCGAGGTCGGGCCGCTCGGCTTGGTGAACAAGGCGGGGACCTGGTACCTCATCGCGATCAGGCACGCCACGGGCGAGCACCGGGCACGGAAGAACGGCGACCCGGTGGTCTTCCGGGTCGGACGGGTCACGTCGGCTCGCCTGCTGACCGCTGAGGCCGTCCGGCCGGACGACTTCGACCTCGCCGCCTTCTGGGATCGCTGGTCGGCGGCGTTCGTGACCAGCCGCTCACAGGTCGAGGTGCGGGTGCGGGCGACGGCGACGGCACTCGGCATCTTTCCCTATGTCTTCGGCGACGCGGGCAGCCGCGCCGCCGAGGCGGCGGGGCCCGCCGACGCGGACGGGCTGCGCGAGGTCGTGCTGACCTTCGAGGAGGAGCGGGCGGCCGCGCACCGCCTCGCGGGCTTCGGCGGCGAGGTCACGGTCATCTCACCAGAAGCGGTACGGACCGAGCTCGTCGCGACGGCCAAGGAACTGCTCGCCCGCTACGATCAGCTCCCGTTACCGGAGAACACCGGGCAAAAAACAGAAATCCGTCATTCCGAACGGGTGCGTGCTTCGCCTGCCAGCGCGCACTGAGCATTTTTCATCCTGATGATCCTGGGTGCCGCCGCGGG
Organism: Trebonia sp.; assembly: GCA_033854775.1. Taxonomy (GTDB): domain Bacteria; phylum Actinomycetota; class Actinomycetes; order Streptosporangiales; family Streptosporangiaceae; genus Trebonia. Next base: position 2,777 of record JAWWPV010001013.1, on the reverse strand, counting down.
GCGCCCGGTGGCCGTCCCGAGGGCCCTGATCGATCGTCCCGGGCGTGTCGTGGTCCCGCGGGCCGTCGGTTCCGCGTCTTGTCTGTTCTTCTGGCGGGTTCTCGGGTGCCGTTGACCGCTGTGATCGCGGGTCATCCGGGCGGCGGCCCGGGAAGGCCGGCCGGTTCGCCCGTTATGCCCCGGTTTCCCGGTGCTGCGGGCCGGCTGTTTCCGTGATCGCGGGTCATCGGGGGCGGATATCGCCACTTTTGACCCGCAGTAATCTAGCAGGCGCATTGTGACCGGCGTTTTGTTCGGTTTTATGACGGTGGGACGGCAGGCTGCCGGGCATTTCCCCGCGGTGACCCGCGGTCACGGCCCCGGACGGCCGGCGCCCCGGAGGGGACCGGCCCGGGCCCGGGCAGGCAGGCAGGCAGGCAGCGGCGCCCCTGTCAGATCCGGAACGGAGACGGCGGCGAAGGCCGGCTCACTTCCAGACAGGTCCTATCCGCCGTGCATGACCCGAGATCATTGCGACAGTGCGATGAGCGGCGGGGCAGAACGGGGCGAAACTTGGCGCTCCGCCGCTGCAAAGGTTGAACCGCCCGGCCCACTCGCAATGATCCGGGCCGAGGTGTGCTCACCCTAATGTGGACAAAGGTACTCTTACCTGCATGAATCACCCTGAGGAGATCAGCCCGCAGTACGCCGAGCGCCTGGTGGCGCTGCTTGGCATGATGGGTGATCTCAGTCGCGACAGCCTGGCCTTCCTGGTTGGTCACATGGCCTCGAAGGACACCGACCTGGCCATCGAGGCGTTCGGCGCGCTCTTGGGCACGGAACTGCCGCCTGCGGGCTAGTTAGCGGGACCGGCTAAGCGAAGACGCGGCGACCGCTCGCGACCGGGCCAACGCCCCGGCGGTGACCCGGGACCGTGATTGGTGGCCCTCGGGTAGGCTGGTGTGTTGGACAGGCTATCTTCCTGGGCCTTGCGAGCAGGCTGGACTTCCGGCCGCCCGCGCCCGTTGGGTCATGGTGCGCTGGGCGTGGAACCAGGCACCCGTTCGGATGAATAGATCTTGGTTTTCCCATGTTTGGAAGCTGGGATGTCATGCTGACTAAGGAGTGCTGCCGCGGTGTCGGTGACAGATGTTGAGAAGCGCCCAGCGAGCAACGGGGCCGTGCGGGACCAGGCGGCTCGGCGGCGCACGTTCGCGGTGATCAGCCATCCGGACGCGGGCAAGTCCACGCTGACCGAGGCACTGGCGCTGCACGCGGCGGCGATCAATACCGCGGGCGCCGTGCACGGCAAGGCGGGGCGCCGCGGTGTCACCTCCGACTGGATGTCCATGGAGAAGGACCGAGGCATCTCGATCACGTCCGCGGTGCTGAAGTTCGACTACGACGGGCACGTGCTCAACCTGCTCGACACGCCGGGCCACGCGGACTTCTCCGAGGACACCTACCGGGTGCTTGAGGCTGTCGACTGCGCGATCATGCTGCTTGACTCGGCCAAGGGCCTCGAGCCGCAGACGCTGAAGCTGTTTGACGTGTGCCGGTCGCGGCACGTGCCCGTGGTGACGTTCGTGAACAAGTGGGACCGGCCCGGGCGGGAGCCGCTTGAGCTGCTTGACGAGATCGAGCAGCGGATCGGGCTGCGGCCGACGCCGGTGAACTGGCCGGTGGGGATCGCCGGGGACTTTCGCGGGCTGATCGAACGGGCCACGGGCGAGTACACCGCGTACACGCGGCGGCCCGGTGGCGCGGAGCGGGCGCTCGAAGACGTCTTCAAGGACCCGGAAAAAGCTCGGGAACGCGAGGGTGCCGCCTACGACACCGCCGCGGAGGAGCTCGCCCTGCTCACGGCGATCGGCGCCGAGGTTGACATGCCGTCGTTCCTCGCCGGGGAGTCGTCGCCGGTGCTGTTCGGGGCGGCGCTGCCTAACTTCGGCGTGCGGCGGCTGCTCGACGCGATGTGCGAACTGGCGCCCGCGCCGGCGCCGCGCGCGTCCGTCGAAGGGGACGAGCGGGCCGTGGACGCGCCGTTCTCCGGGCTGGTGTTCAAGGTGCAGGCCAACATGGACCCGGCACACCGGGACCGGGTGGCGTTCGTGCGGGTGTGCTCTGGGCGGTTCGAGCGCGGCATGGTGCTGACGCACGCCGCGACGGGGCGGCCGTTCGCTACCAAGTACGCGCAGGCGATGTTCGGGCAGGAGCGGGAGACGGTCGAGACCGCGTTCCCCGGCGACGTGATCGGGCTGGTGAACGCGACCGCGCTGCGGCCAGGGGACACGCTTTACGCGGATGTTCCGGTTTCTTACCCGCCGATTCCGTCGTTCGCGCCAGAGCACTTCGGCGTCGTGCGGTGCAAGGACGCGGGGAAGTACAAGCAGTTCAGGCGCGGCATCGACCAGCTCGACACCGAGGGTGTGGTGCAGGTGCTCTCCTCGGACCTGCGCGGAGACCAGGCGCCGGTGCTCGCCGCCGTCGGGCCGCTGCAGTTCGACGTGGTGCTGCACCGGCTTGAGCACGAGTTCGGTGCCAAGTCGGAGTTCTCGCACCTGGGCTACGAGATCGCCAGGCTTACCGACGAGGCCGGCGCGGAGGCGCTGGCCGGAGCGCGCGGTGCCGAGGCGCTGACCCGGCGGCTCGACGGGGCGCTGCTCGCGCTGTTCGCGGACAAGTGGCGGCTCAACGCCATCCAGCGCGACAACCCGTCGCTGCGGCTTGACCCGCTGCTCGCGGGCACGGTCGGCTAGAGGCAAGCGACCGAGTAACGCGAGCGACCGAGTAACGCT
>JAWWPV010001012.1:0-2885 GCA_033854775.1 Trebonia sp. | reverse complement strand
GGATCTTACCCACGGTCCGCTTCTCGCCTATCGTCAGTTGCATCAGCTCCCCGAAGCGGGGAAGCGACTCAAAGAGGAACCGACGCGGCCTGCCGCGAACAACAAGGAGCGAAACATGGCGCAGAGGGCGCGGGCGGCCACGCCGGCGGAAGTGGCAGCGGCCTACTTCCAGGCCTGGCGAGACGGCGACATCGACGGCGTGCGGCCGCTGCTTCATCCAGAGGTCGACTTCCGCGGTGCGATGGGCACTACTCACGGTGCCGAGGAGACGCTCCGCGGCCTGGCAGGCATGTTCGCCATGACCCGGCAGGTCGAGGTGATCAGGCGCTGGGCCGACGGGCCGGACGTCATCACCTGGTTCGAGCTGAGCACTGAAACCGCCGGGCCGCTGCCCGTCGTCAACTGGAGCCATGTCGAAGACGGCCGCATAACGCGGATCCGGGTGACCTTCGACCCGCGGCCGCTCCTCGGGTAACCGCGCACGGCGCGAAATGCTCGGGAATGGCGGGGATCGTGCGATCGGTTGCGAGTACGCTTTTGGCCGTGTGTACACCGGTAGTGACTGGCCTGCCGGGATGAGTGCGCCCCGTGCGGGGTTGCCCGCGCAGCGCGATTTCTTCGCCGGCCGTGACGACGAGCTGGCAGTGCTGCGGAACCTGCTCACCGGGCTGGCCGCCGGCGCCGGCGGTGCCGTGCTCGTCGAGGGAGAGCAGGGAATCGGGAAGTCGGCGCTGCTGCGGCGGATCCTCGGCGACGCCGCGGGCGCGGAGTTCCGGCTGGCCTGGGCAACGTCGGATGAACTCCGTCAAGGGATTCCGCTGCTGCTGATCAGGGAATGCCTTGGCGGCGAGCGGCTGGTGCGACCTGGTGCCGGCGGAGCCGTCGGCGATCCAGGCGCCGCCGGCGACGAGCCGGCGGTGGCGGGTCCGGTGCCGTCAGGCGATCCGGTGCTGGCGGAGACGGAGCGGCTGCTTGCCGAAGTGGAACGGCTCTGCGCGGAATCGCCCGTGGTGCTGGTAACCGAGGACCTGCAGTGGGCGGACGAGGCCAGCCTGCTCGTGTGGCAGCGGCTGGCGCGGGCCGTCGGGCAGCTGCCGCTGCTGCTGGCCGGGACGTTCCGCCCAGAGCCGCCGCGGGAGCAGGTGACCGGGCTGCGGGGCGAGGTGCTTGCCCGCGGCGGCACGGTCCTGTCGCTTGGGCCGCTGCCAGCCGGGCACCTGCCAGGGCTTGTCGAGCAGGTGACCGGCGCTCGCCCCGGTCCGCGCCTCGCCGCGGAGGTACGGGCCGCGGGCGGAAACCCCTTGTACGTCAGGGAACTGGTGGACTCCCTGGTCAGGGAAGGCAAGGTCACCGTTGACGCAGGCGTAGCCGAGCTCGTGGCCGGGTCGCCACCGGTGCGGGTGCCGTCATTGCTGAGAGTGATGATCGCGGAGCGGCTGAGCGCGTTGCCTGAGGAGACGGTGACGGTGCTGCGGTGGGCGGCGGTGCTCGGCCAGGAGTTCCGCGTGACCGACCTGGAAATGGTGACCGGCCGGAGTGCCGCCGGCCTCGCGGGCGTGCTTCAGCCCGCCGTTGCCGCGGGCGTGGTAACCGAGGCCGGCGCCAAGCTGGCATTCCGCCACGGGCTAATCCGTCACCAGTTGTACGAGGGCGTGCCGCCCGCGCGCCTGTTGCACTCACGGGCGGCCAGGGCGCTCGCGGCCGCCGGGGCGCCGAAGGAGGAGGTCGCCGCCCAGTTGGCGCTCGCCCCCGGCCCGGCGGCGGACTGGGTGCCGGAGTGGCTGGCCAGCGCGCTGCCGGTGCTGGCTTACCGAATGCCGCAGGTTACGGGGCAACTGCTGCGGGGTGTCATCGCGGCGCTGCCCGACAGCGACCCCCAGTGGGAGCCGCTGCAAGCCGGCCTGGTCACGGTGGCCTTCCTGCTCGGCCAGTACGACGAGGTGCAGCAGGCCGGACGCCGGCTGCTCGCCAGCGGCGGTGACCCGGACCGGGCCGCGGAGGTTACCTGGCTGATGGCGTACAGCCTGCTGCGGACCGGGCACGCGGGCGAGGCGATCGACGCGCTGAAGATCGCTGTCACCCGGCCTGGCGTCAACGAGGTGTGGTCGGGCCGGCTGCGTGCCCTGCAGGCGCTCATGCTGGCGATGACGCGCCGGATGGACGAGGCGGCCGAAGTCGCCGGCCGGGCCCTGGCCGACGCGGAGCGGACAGCCGACCCGTTCGCCACCGGTTACCTGCTGCACGCGCTGTCCCAGGTGAGCTTCGTCGGGCGGGATCTCGCCGCCGCGCTGAACGCGATCGACCGGGCGCTGGCGGTGATCGGCAACAGCGACCAGACAACCGACCTGCGGCTGATGCTGCTGGCCAACCGGGTCGGCGCGCTCGGGCTGCTTGACCGCCACGACGAGGCGGTCGGTGCGGCCGGGCAGGCCCTGATCGTTGCCGAGCGGACGGGGACATCCCGGCTGGCCGTGCTCCGCTGCACGCTCGGGCACCAGCATTTCGAAGCGGGCCAGTGGGACGACGCCCTGGCCGAACTCGAACCGGCGCTCGGCCTGGACCTGGGAGCCGGCTCATCCCTGGCGCACGGGCTCATCGCCCTGATAGCCGGCTACCGGGATGAGGGCGACGTGGCCGTGGAACACCTCGCTGCCGTGTCGGAGCAGGGGAGCCGGGCCGCCGCCGCCGCCGCGAACAGCCATTACCTGCACCTTGCGCAGGCCGTGGCGGAGGAGCGAGCGGGCAGGCCCGGTAACGCGGTAGCGGTGCTCGCCGCGTGCCTGGCCCCGGGCGCCGCCATGCGCATGCCAGCGAGGCACCTTCTCCTCCCGCCACTGGTCCGGCTCGCGCTCGCCGTCGGCGACGCGGACACCGCCGCCGCGGCC
>JAWWPV010001011.1:0-3104 GCA_033854775.1 Trebonia sp. | reverse complement strand
GCAGGCGCCGCAACAGCCCGATCGCCTGCCGCCGCCGAAAAACTCTTCGGCCTTTTCAATGCTGTCGGGTCGGGGTCGGCGGTGTGGTCGAGCAGCTAGGCGCGGTGATCGTGTCGTCGTCGAGGGTCACGGCCCCGTTACGGGCCAGCACGCGTCCGGCGATGGTGTCACCTGTCTCCACCGAGATCGACGTCAGGGCAAGGACGGTGCCGATGAAGGAGGAATGGGTGCCGAGGGTGGCGGAACTGCCTACCTGCCAGAACACGTTGCAGGCCTGGGCGCCGTTGGTGAGTATGACGTTGCTGGCCGAGTCGGTGACGAGCGTGGAGGGGGCCTGGAAGATGAAAACCGCGTTCGGGTCACCGCCCGCGTCCAGGGTCAGCGACCCGCCGACGTCCAGCGAGGAGGATGCCTTGTACACGCCGGGAGCGAGTGTCTGGCCGGCGCCGATGAAGGCGGGGACGCTAGCTGTCTGGGCGCGTCCGGCGGCATCGTTATACGCGGTGGTTAGGTCAGACTGGGCCTGCGCCGCGACGGCGTCGGCCCTGTGTATGGTGCCGTTGATCACGCGGCCGGGCGGGAATCCGGTCACCGCGGCGGCCGGGCTCACGCCGAGGTTCCCGCTGATGATGCTGCGGCCGGTGTTGGTGACATTGGGGGTCCCGGCCAGTACCGCGAAGCTGGCGGCCGTCCCGAGCCCCACCGGGGCTGTCGCCGCAACGGCGGGCTGGGCGGCGATGAACATGGCGATGGCGCCTGCCGCGGCCGCGGGACCCGCGGCCAGCCAGGCGTAGCCGGGCCGCCGGCGCGGGGCACGGCTGCCGATATCCGTCATATGCGGTGCCTTTCTCTAACGGCTGATCTCAGGAAATAAGGGTCATGCGGGCCGTGCTGCCCTGACGGCCCGGCTGGCATGGCCGAAAGCCAATTTCAGGTGCCCCCGCTGGCATACCGGCAGTCATCCCGGTTTAGCAATGCCAGACCAGGGAACGGTACCCGAATTCACCGTTGACGTGCGGGCGAACACGCCTTCGCCGTCACGTAAATTCTCGGCCACGGAATGCGGTGCCTATACGCGCACTAACCGGGAAATTCCGGGAAGAACGCCACCGTCGTGCGATACGGGCAGCCCCACAGCCTGGCGTCGGATGTCCCCTGCCGGCTCTCTGCCGTGCTACGATTCTGGATGCAATCGCAAGGCAACGGGTCGTGGCGGCGGACTAGGCCGCCCATTCCCCCCGGAAACGGCCACGCCCCATTCACTCGCTGAAAGACCTGCCGAATGCGGCGTGCCGTTCTTTATCCTTTCTATCCCGGAGATCTGCAAATGCGTGATCATCGCCGATTTGACTGGCCCCGCCGCGCCGCGGGAAGGGCAGCGGCCGTGACGGTCGTCACGGCCGCCATCGCCGCCCTGGCAACGAGCTGCGGAAAGGCGGGGCCGCCGCACGTGGTCCCGCCCCCGCCCGTCCAGCCCATGCACGTATCCGCGGCGCAGATGGCGCGGTTGCCGGCGGCGACCACTTACGGGACCACGTCGGCGGCGCCCTCAGATCCGGCCCCGTTCGCGCCAGAGACGGGGATCGTGCTGCACCCGGAAGCGACGCGCGCGGTCTACACCCGCCCGGGCGGGCCGCCAGTGGCGGCGCTGCCGGTCACCGAGATCGGCAGCCCCACCTGGGTCCCGGTCGTGCAGTCCCAGCCGGGATGGGACCGGGTGCTGCTCCCGGCCCGGCCGAACCGGTCCACCGGCTGGATCTACCTCGGCGGCGGCGGACTGCAGACCGCCTACAGCCCCTACCAGGTGCAGATCAACCTGGCCGCCCGCCGGCTGACCGTCCTCGACGCCGGGCACAGCCTCGGGTCATGGACGGTGGCCGACGGCGAAGCGGGCACCCCCACCCCGGCCGGGCGGACGTTCCTGCTCGCCTCGCTGGCACCGAGCCATCCCACGTACAGCCCGCTGATCCTCCCGCTCGGCGCGCACTCCGACACCCTGAGCACGTACGGCGGCGGCCCGGGCACCGTCGGCCTGCACGGCTGGCCAGACTCGGCCGTGTTCGGCCACGCGGCCAGCCACGGCTGCGTCCGGGTCCCCCCCGCCGCGCTGCGCGCGCTGTCCCGGATTCCCCTCGGCAGCCCCGTCATGATCACCAACCCTGGCTGAGGCGGGCGCGGCGAGAGTCAGCCGCTTTCGTTCGGGATGCTCATGGTTTTGGTTTTAGGAACTGCTCGACGGATGCGCGGTGCTCGTCGGTGGTGTAGCTGATGGCCTGGGCGCCGCGGCCCTGGGCGGCGATGAGCTCGAACGGCGTCTCGAAGGTCCGGCTGACGATGGATTTCATGAGCGCGATCGCGGGCCGGGAGTTTTCCGTGAACTGGGCGGCGAAGGCGTGCGCCGCCGCGAGGAGGTTGCCCGGCTCGGCCAGCCGGTCGGCCAGGTGGATGCGGAGTGCCTCCTCGGCGCCCACGGTGCGGCCCGAGTAGATCAGCTCCTTGGTCAGCTGCAGGCCGATGCGGCGCGGCAGGGTGTACAGGCCGCCGCCGTCGGGGACCAGGCCGCGCTTCACGAACGACGCGGCGAACTGCGCCTCGGGCGCCGCGACGATGAAGTCGCAGGCGAGCGCGACGTCCAGGCCGAGGCCCATCGCCGGGCCGTTGACGGCGGCGATGGTGACCTGGCCGATGTTCGCGAGCGTGGTGATGAACGCCGCGGTCTGCTGCTGCCTGCGCCAGCCGCGGACCGCGACCTGGCCGGCCGGCTGCTCGAGCCGCTGGCGCATGCTCTTGATGTCGCCGCCCGCGCAGAACGCGCTGCCGGCGCCGGTGAGCACGATCACCCGGACGTCCTCGTCGGCCGCCAGCGCCTCGAGCTCCGCGCGGAGCGTCTCGCGCATGGCGTCGTCGAGCGCGTTCCGCGCCTTCGGCCGGTTCAGGGTGAGCACCGCGACCGGGCCCGTCACCTCGCGCAGGATGACGGGCTCCGCCGCTTCGTTTTCCTCGGCCATCGTTCGTTACCCCTTAGCGCCGCGGGACAGGCCGGCCAGGTTGATGTACTTCAGCTCGAGCCAGTCGTCGATGCCGTACTTCGAGCCCTCGCGGCC
>JAWWPV010001010.1:0-8931 GCA_033854775.1 Trebonia sp. | reverse complement strand
CGCACTGGTCGGCAACTCGATGGGCGGCGTCACCTCCATCTCGACCGCGATCCTGGACCCGGACCGGGTCAGCCACCTGGTGACGATGGGCGCGCCGTCGCCGACTGCCCCGCTCTTCGTCCCGGGCGGCGGCCCGTCCGAGGGCATGAGGATCCTCCTGCACGCCTACGTCGAGCCGACGCCCGCCAACATGAGGCGCCTGGTCGCGGTCATGTGCTACGACCAGGCCACCGCGACCGACGAACTGGCCGAACTGCGGTCGTCGGCCGCGCTGGCCCACCCCGAGCACCTGGTGAGCTGGAACTCCGCGTGGGGCACGCCGGGCAACACCCTCTTCGCCCGCTTCTTCACGCTCGGGCCGTCCCTGGCGGGGATCACCGCGCCGACGCTCGCCATCGCCGGGCGAGACGACCGCGTCGTGAGCTACGAGAACAGCCTGCACCTCGTCAGCGCCATCCCGGACTCGCGGTTGCTCCTGATCAACCGCTGCGGCCACTGGGCGCAGATCGAGCACCATGCGGAGTTCAACCGCACGGTCGCCTCCTTCGTCGACGGCCGCTAAGCCAGGGAGGCACGGTGATAGACGCTGTAATCGTCGACGCGGTACGGACCGCCTCCGGGCGGGGCAAGCCAGGCGGCGCACTGTCCGGCGTGCACCCCGCCGAACTGCTCGCCACCACGATCAGGGCCCTCGTGGCGCGGACTGGCATCGACTCCGAGACCGTCGACGACGTGATCGCCGGCTGCGTCGGCCAGGCCAACGACCAGGCACTGAACATCTCGCGCACCGCGCTGCTCGCCGCCGGGCTGCCCGAGTCAGTGCCAGGCACGACGGTCGACAGGCAGTGCGGCAGCAGCCAGCAGGCCGCCCACTTCGCCGCCCAGGGCATCATGGCCGGCGCCTACGACATCGTGATCGCCTGCGGTGTCGAGAGCATGAGCCGCGTCCCGATCGGCACCAGCGACCGCGACGGGCAGCCTGCCGCGCCGCTCGCCGGGCGGTACCCGGACGGGCTCGTGCACCAGGGGGTATCCGCGGAGCTGATCGCGGCGCGGTGGGGGCTGCCCCGCGAGGCCCTCGACGAGTACTCCGCGCGCTCCCACGAACGTGCCGCCGCGGCGGCGGCGGCTGGCCTGTTCGACGGCGAGGTCGTCGGGGTGGCCGTCACCGGCGCAGACGGCGCTACCAGCGACCACCTGGCCGACCAGACGATCCGCGGCGGCACCACCGTGACAGACCTGGCCGGGCTGAAGCCGTCCTTCTACAACCCGGAGCTCGCCGAGCGCTTCCCCGAGATCGACTGGTGCATCACCCCTGGCAACTCCTCGCCGCTGACCGACGGCGCCTCGGCCGTGCTCATCATGAGCTCGCGGAAGGCCGCCGAGCTCGGGCTGCGGCCGCGCGCCCGGTTCCACGCCTTCGCCGTCACCGGCAGCGACCCGCTGCTTATGCTGACAGGCGTCATACCGGCCACCCGCAAGATCCTGGCGCGGTCCGGCCTGTCGCTCGCCGACCTCGACGCCTACGAGGTTAACGAGGCTTTCGCGCCGGTACCGCTGGTGTGGGCCGCAGAGCTCGGCGCCGACCAGGAAAGGCTGAACCCCCGCGGCGGCGCCATCGCGCTCGGCCACCCGCTCGGCGGCTCGGGGACCCGGCTGCTGACCACGATGCTCAGCTACCTGGAGGCGACCGGCGGCAGGTTCGGCCTGCAGACCATGTGCGAGGGCGGCGGCATGGCAAACGCCACCATCATCGAGCGGCTGTAGTGGCAGGGGCGGCGGGCGACGGCAGCGCCGACGGCCTCGACCTGACGGCGCTCGCCGCGTGCCTGGAACGCAACGGGGTAGCGGTAACTGGCCCCCTCACGGCGCGGCTCATCAGCGGCGGCCGGTCCAACCTCACCTACACCGTGACCGGCGGGACTAGCGAGTGGGTGCTGCGACGGCCGCCCCTGGGACAGATCTTCCCGGGAGCGCATGACATCGCCAGGGAACACCGCGTCATGCGGGCGCTCGCGGGCTCGCCTGTGCCCGTGCCCCGCATGATCGCGCTATGCGACGACGACAGCGTGCTCGGAGTGCCGTTCTACGTCATGGAGCGCGTCCCGGGCACCGTGCTGCGCACCCGCGAGCAGGTAGCCGCAATCGACGTCGGGCAGCGCGCACTACTGGGCGAACGGCTGGTCGAAACCCTAGTCATGCTGCACGAGGTCGACTACCACGCCGTCGGCCTTGGTGACCTCGGCCGTCCCGCCGGGTACCTGGAACGGCAGGTCGCACGCTGGACGCGGCAGTACCAGGCGATCAAGGTCCGCGACCTGCGGTACCTGGACGAGGTCGCCACCGTGCTGCGGGCCACGCTGCCGCAGAGCGGGCTGGCGTCGATCGTGCACGGCGACTACCGGCTGGACAACGTGCTCGTAGAGGCGGCCGATCCGGCGCGCATCGCCGCCGTGCTCGACTGGGAGATGACAACGATCGGCGACCCGCTCGCGGATCTCGCCACCCTGGTGATGTTCTGGGACGAGCCGGGACGCCCCTACAACCCGATCACGGCCGGGCTGACCGCGTTCGCCGGGTTCCCCCGCGCACGGGAGGTGATCGAGCGGTACGTCAGCCGCCGCGGGCTGACCATCGACGACGTCGACTGGTACCTGGCCTTCGCCGAGTTCAAGCTCGCCGTCATCCTTGAGCAGATCCATGCGCGCCACGTCGCCGGGCAGACCGTCGGCGAAGGGTTCGGCGATATCGGGGACATGGTCCTGTTCCTGCTTGAGTCGGCCCACGAGAAGACCAGCCGGCTGCCGGGAGCGCCCGCCGTCAGCTGACCCGACCGCGGGCACGAAGACGGCAGTAGGCCGCCCAGCCAGGCCCGTCGCCGCCTGGCGTCCCGCGGTCAGGCCCGCCCGGCCACGAGGTCGAGGGCGACGTCGACGAGGAGGTCCTCTTGGCCGCCGACCATCTTGCGCCGCCCGGCCTCCATGAGGACGTCGCGCGCGTCGAGCCCGTGCTCGGCGGCGATCCGCTCGGCGTGCAGCAGGAAGCTGGAGTAGACCCCGGCGTAGCCGAGCGACAGGGTCTCGCGGTCGACGCGCACCGGGCGCACCATCAGTGGCCTGACCAGGTCGTCGGCCGCGTCCATCAGCGCGAACAGGTTGCAGCCGTGCTTCCAGCCGAGGATGTTCGCGACCGCGACAAGCGGCTCGATGGGGCAGTTGCCCGCGCCCGCGCCGAGGCCGGCCAGCGACGCGTCGATGCGGAACGCTCCCTCCTCCACGGCCGCCACCGAGTTGGCCACGGCGAGGCTGAGGTTGTGATGGGCGTGGATGCCGATCTCCGTGCCGGGGCTGAGGACCTCCCGGTAGGCGCGCACGCGGGCCCGCACGTCGCCCATTGTCAGCCGTCCGCCTGAGTCGGTGACGTAGACGCACTGCGCGCCCGCGGACTCCATGATCTTCGCCTGCTTGGCGAGCGTCTCCGGCGGCGCCATGTGGCTCATCATCAGGAAGCCGGACACGTCCATGCCCAGGCCGCGCGCCGTGCCGATGTGCTGGATGGCGATGTCGGCTTCCGTCGCGTGGGTGGCGATCCGCACCGAGGCGACGCCCAGGTCCGCGGCGGCCTTCAGGTGCTCCACCGTGCCGATGCCGGGCAGCAGCAGGGTTGTCAGCCGGGCGTGCCGTACCACTTGGGCGACCGCCGCGATCCACTCGCCGTCGGCGTGCGCGCCCGCCCCGTAGGTGAGGCTCCCGCCGGCCAGCCCGTCGCCGTGCGCCACTTCAATGGCGTCCACCCCGGCGGCGTCGAGCGCGGCGGCGATCAGCTGCGCGTCCGTCGTGGACAGCCCGTGCGACAGCGCGTGCATCCCGTCCCGGAGGGTGACATCCTGGATGTATACCTCAGTCATGTGACCTTATCTCTGGCTTGTCTTCTGCGGCTTTTCCGGGTCCGGCTTACCTGTGCCCTGACTGCGCGGCGAAGGTCTCGCCGACGCGGAGCGCGGCCGAGGTCATGATGTCGAGGTTGCCCGCGTACGACGGAAGGTAGTGCGCCGCGCCCTCTACCTCGAGGAAGACGCTCACCTGCCACAGGCGGCGGTCGGCCGCCCCGGCGGCCACCAGGCGGCGCCGCCTGTCGCCCGCGGAAACCTCCTGGACCTGCACTTCCTGCTTGAGACGGTAGCCTGGGACGTACCGCCGCACCTCCTCCGCCATGGCCTCGACGGAGGCGGCCAGCTCGCCGGGGTCCGCCTCGCCGACGATCGCCAGGACGGTGTCCCGCATGATCATCGGCGGCTCGGCCGGGTTGAGGATGATGATCGCCTTCCCGCGTGCCGCCCCGCCCACCATCTCGATGGCCCGCGAGGTCGTCTCGGTGAACTCGTCGATGTTGGCTCGGGTGCCCGGGCCGGCCGACTTGGAGGCGATCGACGCGACGATCTCGGCGTAGTGCACCGCCGTGACCCGAGAGATCGCCGCGACCATCGGTATGGTGGCCTGGCCGCCGCAGGTGACCATGTTGACGTTGCGCTCCGCGGTCAGGTCCGGCAAGTTCACGGCGGGCACGACGTAGGGGCCGATGGCCGCGGGCGTCAGGTCGACGACCCGGACGCCGGTCAGCTGGAGGGCGGCGTCGTTCTTCACGTGCGCCCGGGCGGAAGTGGCGTCGAAGACCACCGACACCCCGGCGAACTCCGGCATGGCGAGCAGCCCCTCGATCCCGTCCGAGGTGGCCGCCACCCCCATCCGGCGGGCTCGGGCCAGGCCGTCGCTCTCTGGGTCGATGCCAACCATGACGGCGCATTCAAGAGTGCGCGACAACCGGATGACCTTGATCATCAAGTCAGTGCCGATGTTCCCTGAGCCGATGATGGCCACCTTCGCGCGATCGTGCATGATCCTCTTCCTCGTCCCGGTAGCGCCAGCCTCCCGGGGCATCAGCCGGCGCAGGTCAATACTGCGGCCGCGCTACCCGCCAGCCAATGGCAGGTTCCGCGCACTAGAACGCCGCAGTAGCTAGCCGCAGTTGCTAACGGGCGCTCCCTGACCCCCGATATGCAGGGCGTTGTACCGGTCGACGGAACAACCCCTTCCGGGAAAGTGTGGCGTCGATCACGCTGTGGCCTGACTGCGCGAGGGGTCACCACGCCGCAGTCGACGGTACTCGGGAACATCAAGGTGGAAGGGTAGCAATGGCGCCTAGAACAGGGCGCGGCAGCGCCTCCTCGGCGGCCCCGCCCGCCCCTGCCGGCGTAGCCCGCCAATCCGACCGCCAGCAAGCAGGGCCCGCCCTGGACGTGGCCGGCGTGAGCGTGACCTACGGCAAGTTCATCGCGGTGGAGCATGCCTCCTTCACCGTGCACACGGGCGAGTGCGTGGCGATGGTAGGGCCGAATGGCAGCGGAAAGAGCAGCCTGGGAATGGCCGTCGCGGGGCTGGTGCCCGCGCGCGGTGGCATCCGGGTGGACGGCAGGCAGGCGCCGCTTGGCGACGCCGAGTGGATGGCCCGCCACGGTGTCATCCTGGTGCCGGAGCGGCGCCAGCTGTTCCCGGACATGTCGGTCGAGGACAACATCCTTCTCGGCTGTTACCCCTGGACGCACAGCCTACGCAAGGCGCGCCGGTCAGCGACGTTCGAGGAGGTCTACACCTGGTTCCCGGCCCTGGCGTCGCGGCGCAAGCAACTGGCCGGCACCATGTCGGGCGGCGAGCAGCAGATGGTCGCACTGGCCCGCGGCTTGGCGTCCCGGCCGCGCGTCCTGATCATCGACGAGCCCTGCCTCGGCCTCGCCGAGGCGATCAGCGTCCGGGTCTACGAACTGCTTAGGGAGCTGACTGAGCAGGGACAGACCGTCCTTCTGATAGAGGAGGACCCGTACCGCGCCCTGCAGATCTCGCACCGGGTGGTGCAGGTCGAGCGCGGCCTGGCCCGCACGGCGGAACCCGCGGCGGCGAGCCCTGTCGCTGACGAAGGGCCGGCCGCGGGGGAGGGGGGCCAGTGACCTACTTCCTCAACCTGCTGTACGCAGGGCTGGTGACCGGCGCGGTGTACGGGATGTTCGGTCTCTGCAACTGCCTGCTGTTCCGTGTGTCGCTCGTACTGAACCTCGCGGTCGGCGATTTCGCGATGCTCGGCGCCATGGGCGTGAACTTCCTGGTGTCGAGCGGCGTCGAGCTGGCCGCCGCGATAGCCACGACGCTGGTCGCGATCGCCGCGGCGACGTACCTCTACGACCGCATCGTGCTGCACCTCGCCCTCGACGGCAGCAGGAACCGCGAGGGAATCTTCGTCGTCTTCTTCTTCACGCTTGCCCTGTCCTTCTTCATCGAGGGCATGGCGGGCAGTGCGTTCGGCACCAACGTCCGGGCGGCGCCGACGCTGTGGAACGGGCCGTCGCTCGTGATATTTGGCGCCCACATCCAGCGCTCAGGCGTTCTCGTCCTCGCCACCGCGGCCGTGGTCGGCGTCGCGCTCGTGCTCTACCTGCGGCACAGCCTGACGGGCAAGGCGCTGACCGCCTGCGGGCAGAACGTCCTCGGCGCCCGCGTCATCTCGGTCAAGCCCTCGACGCTGCGTCGGCGGACCTTCGTGGTCATGGCCGTCCTGGCCGCGATATTCGGGATCATCCTGTCGAGCCTCACCGGAATGACGAATACGAGCGGCCTCGGCCTCAGCTTCTCCGGGCTGGCGGCCGCGTCGCTCGCAGGCCTGATTTCGCCTGGCCGCGCCGTTTCAGCGGGACTGGCGATCGGGGTTGGCGAAGCCCTCATCGGAGGCTACATCACCACCCAGTACCAGACGGCGGTGCTGTACGGGATATTGGCTGTCCTGTTCGTCTCGCGCCCCTCGTTGCTCGGCGCGGCTGCGGCCGGCTAGAAGGAGTTCACGGAATGTCCGATCTTGACGCACAAAACTCCGGCCTCAGATCGTCGGCAATGTCGCCGGGAATACGGCGGATCGCTGCGCTCCGCACCTATCCGATAACAGGCGGCGTGGCCGTGGCGGCCATCGGGATCGTCATTATCGCCGTGCTCGGAGGAAATTACTACGGCTCGATCTTCGTATTCGCTCTGTGCTATGCCTTTGTCACTCTTGGCATGGCGATTCAGGTCGGCTACTCGAATCAGCTCATCCTCAGCCAGGCTGCGTTCATGGGACTTGGCGCGTATGGCGTAGCCGTGCTCAATACGAAATTCGGGCTGCCAGTGCCGCTATCCATCCTGGTGCTCGTGGTCGCGGGCGGGCTGGTGGGCCTGCTGCTCGGCACCATCTGCATGCGGGCGACCGGGCTCGCCATCGGGCTCGCCACGCTCTTCATCCCGCTGATCGTCGCCAGCTCCGTGATCTTCTGGGGGTATCTCGGCGGCTCGGTCGGACTCGGCGGGGTCGGCTCCCTCGTCAGCGGCCCGACGATAGCCTCCGCCACGGTGCGGTCTGGGCTGGTCGAGGCCGCTCTCCTCGGCCTGTGCGTGCTGGCCTGCGCCCGCGTTCTCCGCTCCGGTGTCGGGCTTGAGCTCGCGCTCATGGGCGAGGACGCCAGGGCGGCGGACGCGGTCGGGGTGCGGACCAGGCGCCGCAAGCTGGAGCTGTGGGTCCTCGGGTCTGCCCTGGCCGCGCTCGGCGGCGGGGTGTTCGCGGCCACGCAGTCCTTCGTGTCTACGACCAACTTCGACCAGACCGCCGAGCTGACGCTGCTTGTGATGCTGTACCTCGGCGGCCGCCGCAGCATCTACGGGGCGCTGATCGGCACCGTCGTCCTCGAGTTCCTCTCCGGCAGCAGCAACTACGTGTCGCTGCACCTGCTGACCATCGAGGGCGTCCTGTTCACCGTCGTGCTCCTGGGCGCCCCGGACGGCCTCGTCGGTATCGGCGGCCGGCTCATCCGGGCGGTCCAGCGGGCTGCCGAGCGGCAGCCGGAAGACGAGCAAGAGGTGCAGAGACCAGTCCGGCCAGCCGCCGCCGAGCCGCAGCCTGCCGCGCAGCGCCCGCACTTCGTCGTCGAGCGGTCCGCTGCGGACGGCGACGATACGGGCGCCGGGGGCCCGGTCCTCGCGGTACGCGAGCTGACCAAGCGGTACGGCGGCGTGGTCGCGGTCGACGAGGTGACGTTCGAGGTCTCCGGGAACGGGATCCATGCGATCGTGGGGCCGAACGGCGCGGGCAAGTCCACCTTTTTCGACCTCGTCGCCGGGGCAACGAGGCCGACGGCGGGTCGGGTCTCGCTGTTCGGCGCGGACGTCACCGACTGGCAGGTGGCCAGGCGGGCACGGCTTGGCGTGGCCCGCACGTTCCAGGCCGTGCGGCTGGTGCAGAGCCTGTCGGTCCTCGACAACGTCGCCGTTGCCGCCCTCAGGTCCCACGACAGGGGGATGGCCGCCGCCCTGGTGCGCAGCGAGTTGCGGGAGGCCCGCGAGAAGGCCCAGGAGGCGCTAGACGAGTTCGGCCTCGGCGACCTGGCGCGGCGGCGGCCCGACGAAGTGACGCTTGAGGCACAGCGGATGACCGAGCTGGCCAGGGCCACGGTGTCCGGTGCTCGTCTGCTGCTGCTCGACGAGCCGGCCTCGGGCCTGAGCGTCGAGCAGCGGTTCCGTCTCGCCGATGCCCTCGTCCGGCTTGGCCGGAGCCGGACGATCCTGCTGGTGGAGCACGACCTTGTCATGGTCGAGGAGATCTCCAGGCAGGTGCTCGTCCTCATCGACGGCCGCGTTGCCTACAGCGGCTCGGGCGGGTCCTTCCGCGAGCACCCCGAGGTGCGGGCCAGGCTTCTCGGCCTTGTCGACCCCGCCGAGGCCGCGGCGCTCAGGGCGGCGAGGCTCGGGCCGAACCGGGCCACGGTACCGGAGTAGGGACGGGCAGGCAGGCGGCGCACAGAGCAAAGCGGCGCACAGAGCATAAAGGCCGCGGCCTCCCGGGTGATCCCCGGGATGCCGC
>JAWWPV010001009.1:0-5966 GCA_033854775.1 Trebonia sp. | reverse complement strand
CGTCTTGTCTTTGCCTCGGGCGGGTTCTCGGGTGCCGTTGACGGCTGTGATCGCGGGTCATCCGGGCGGCGGCCCGGGAAGGCCGGCCGGTTCGCCGGTTATGCCCCGGTTTCCCGGTGCTGCGGGCCGCCTGTTTCCGTGATCGCGGGTCATCAGAGGCGAATATCGCCAACTTTGACCCGCAGTAATCTGGCAGGCGCATTGTGACCGGCGTTTTGTTCGGTTTTATGACGGTGAGACGGCAGCCTGCCGGGCATTTCCCCGCGGTGACCCGCGGTCACGGGCCCGGGCGGCCGACCGCCAGGGGGGACCGGCCCGGCAGGGCAGGCACGCAGGCGGGCAGCGGAGCGCTGTCACATCGGGACGGAGACGGCGGCGAATGCCGGCTTACTTCCAGACGGGCCCCCAGGGGCGGAAAGTATCCAGCGTCATCGCCTTCGCTGGGGCTCGGTCAGCGGTTAAGCGTGTTGTGCCGGGCACGGTCACCGAGAATCCCGGCTAGGTCCCTGTCGAGGTCGGCGAACGCGGCGCGCAGCGCGTGCTCGGCCGCTGGGTCGGGACGGGGGCGGAGGTAGCCCGTCACCGTGAGGGCGGCGTCCGCGCAGAGTTCGCGCACGCTGACGCGGGTGAGCCGGAGCCAGCGGAAGACCAGGGCAAGGCCGAGCATTGGCAGCACGTCTACGTAATGAACGCTGGGCACGCGCCGCGGCATGGTCGGCCAGTCTCCTATCGAGGGTCCCGGTCAGTTGGTGAACCGGCGGCTCAAGAGACAGAGGTATACCCGCTGACAGGCCGCCGTGCGTTTCATTTCCCTTATGAGGGGGACGCTTGATCAGGGCTTTTGGGTTACATCGTTTACTGCTCATTTAGTGGTATTCCGTCATGGATAGACGTCAATATATCGCATGATTTGGTGATGGCGGGCGGCGGCCGGGCGCTGAGGGCGCTGTGGTTGCGGTGGCGGCGGTGGCCCGTGGCTCGGGTGGTTCTGGTCGAATTCTAAACATTTGGTTAATCCTCGCGTGTTTGCTGACATAGTTCTACAAGATTCCCTCAAGGTGTACTCTGGACATTCTTCACTTTGACTTAACACTTGTTTCGGCTGGGGAGCGAGTATGCGCGGGGCTGGGCGTGCAGGTCATCGATGGCGTTCTAGGCTGCTACCGCACCTGGGGCATCGGGGAGCGACGCGGACAGCGGCGCTGGCGTTGGCCGCGCCGGGCAACGGCCAGGCGCTGGCGATGGCGGGCCTCCGTTGACGTCAACAGGGACGGGGCCGCAGCCCACACTGACGCCGGAGACGGTTGCTGGCACGCTCGTTCCTGGCCGGGCAGCCAGGCGGCTTGACCGAATGCTGCCCGTTGTTAACCAGGGCCCGCGGGCGTTCTACCGGGCAGCGATTGTCTCGCTGGCAGTGACTAGCGTGCTGGCGGTGGCGGTGGCGGCAGTAACCCGGCCGCCTGGCTCTCTCCCAGGGTCGCAGCGGCACATGATTGCCGGCGCGCTGGTCGCGTTGTGTATAAGCGCGGTACTCGGAATGGCGTCGCTGGTCGCGGGCGGCCGGGTCCGGCCCCCCGCTTGGCTTGACCGCGTGGTAGCGCCGAGGGAACGGGCCGCAATCTGGCTGGCGCTCGCCGCCTGGTTCCCATTCCTGCTTATCGTCGTGTACTTCCGGGCGAAGGCGACGTTCCCCCATCCAGTGCATTATCTTTACTCTCCCTTCGACGATAAGCGCTGGATTATTGCCGCATACCTGCTCGGCACCCTTGCCCCGCTGATCTGGGTAACCACGGCCGCCCGGGTGCTAGCCGTAGGCAGTGGTCAGCCGGCCACCTGGCGGGCATGGTTCACCGGACTTTTCCCCCGGACCGTCTTCCCACGGACCGCCGAGGTGGACCCGGGTTCACTACCCACGCACGCAACGGGCACCGTAAGCGGTCGGCCCGGCCGCCGGTGGAGCGGCGCTCGCAGGATGCTAGTGGTGGCGGCTGGGCTAGCGACGGCCCTCGGGCTGGCCTGGTATTTCCTGGGACCGCCCTGGTACATCAGCCAGACCAGCACACCGATCAGTCAGCAGGAGGATGTCTGGCTGATCGGGCTGCAGGCGATCGCCAAGGGTCATCTTCCTTACGTGGGCGTCGCTGAAGTGCCGTACGGCCCGGGCACGCAACTGGCTTCCTACCTGCTCATGCACCATGTCACCG
The DNA here is from genome assembly GCA_033854775.1 of Trebonia sp. Taxonomy (GTDB): domain Bacteria; phylum Actinomycetota; class Actinomycetes; order Streptosporangiales; family Streptosporangiaceae; genus Trebonia. The sequence goes on along the minus strand of JAWWPV010001009.1, from coordinate 3,762 downwards.
CCTTCTCGGTGGTTGGCTTCCGCGAGGCGTGGGCACTGGAGGTGTGGGCGGGCGCGTCGGTTCTCTTCGTGGTGTTCTTCCTTGCCTTCGGGTATGTTCGCGGCCTCGCCGCCTCGCTGCTTTCCGCCCTTATCTACCCGGGGCTCCACATGATGGCGTTCCAGCCGAGCAATCCGTACGCTGGCTCCGCCGGGGCGTACGACGGTTACTTTGGCTGGGCCAACCCGCTGCGCTACGTGGGCATGATCGCCCTCGTCCTGCTGCTGCCCGCGGTGATCAGGCGCTGCCCATCCTGGCGCGGTGCCGCCGCGGGAGCCGCCATCGGGGCGCTGTGGGGCCTGATGTCGTACATGGCGCAGGAAAACCTGGCTGGGGGAGTGGTTGGCGCACTGGCGGTCGCGGTCGTGCTGCTGTTCACCGGTTCCGCCTCATGGCGCGCGGTGCGCACGGCCCTTGTCGCGGTGCTCGCCGGCTTCCTGCTGATCTGGGTGCCGGTCCTGGCGTACTACGCCGACCATAGCCAGCTTGGCGCGTTCGTCAGCCTGTACTTGCTCTTCCCGCAGGCCGTGGCGGAAGGGATCAACGACACCCCGTGGCAGGGCTTCCACCCCGCGCTGTCCTCGCTCACCAACATGTACTACGACCTGCCGTTCCTGCTGGCCGTGCTCGCCCTGCTGACGGTCGTCCAGGTCCGCCCGCTGCGGATCGCGACCGAATGGTCGCGGGAGCGGGTGCGCCTCGTCGTGACCGTGATAGCCACGATCCTGCTGTACCAGGGGGTGCTGCTCAGGTCGGACGCTTCGCATCTGACCGGGACCCTGCTGATGGTCCCGGCCCTGGTGGTCGTGGCGGGCGTCGCGCTGCCGCGGCTATTCGGCGCCCAGCGACGGGTGACGGTCGCGGTCGTCGGCGCGGTACTGGTCATCGCGTCGTTCGTGCTGCTGCCGTCGCAGGCATTCGCCTGGACCAGCGTGCGTTCCTGGGCCGAGGCGCCCTACCTTGACCGCCAGCAGCTGGCCGCCGCTCCTCGCCCCGACGCGCCGGCAACGCTGGCGGGCTGGCGAGTCGGCCCCGGGCTCAGCGACTCGGCCCAGTGCTGCCAGGGGTCGCCTGAGTCGACGCCGAAATTCATCCACCTGATGGAAGAGATCCACGCGATCGTCGGCGACCGCCCGGCCTACGTCACCAACTTCCACGGCGCCTATCCCGGCCTCGTCTACTTCGTGGCCGACCTGAACCCCGTACCGATCGCGTCCGAGGAGTACGACGGCAGCACTCTGACCAAGGCCGGGATGAAGGCGTACCTGACAGACTTCCGCATCAGGGTGCTGCCGGAGACCCAGGCGGTCCTCACTTACAACCTCAAAGCGCCGGAAGCCCGGTATTTCCTGCAGCGCTACCCGAACGCCGACCAGGCAAAGCTGCACTACGCCGGCGAGGACTACTTCGTACTGCTGCGCCGGTAGCAGGCAGTACTACAGCTGGACATACCACGACATACTGCGCTGCCCATCGCGCGGGCATGCTGGGTGCGGGAGAGAGCGGGGTTCCGAGGGCTCGCACCACGAGCATCCTGGGCAACTTGCACCCCATCTTCGCCAGAGTAGGGGGCGCGGGCCGGGGTTTGCGGCGTAGCCGCATCGGGGGTCCGGGGGTCGTCCCTCGGGGAAAATGGCTGCGGAGCATCGGCGAGGTGGTTTACCACCGAGCACAATGCTCCGCACCGCAGCGTCGGGGTGACAGGATTTGAACCTGCGACCTCTTCGTCCCGAACGAAGCGCGCTACCAAGCTGCGCCACACCCCGCTGCAAGGGGCTCTTGAACGAACCTCCGCTAGTTTAGCGGATAACTTGGGTGGCTCGCGCACGCTCACGACGATCGGGGCGTGAGCGTGAGCAGCGTCGCTTCTGGGCGGCACGCGAACCTGGCCGGGGCCCACGGGGAGGTGCCAAGGCCGGCGGAGACGTGCAGCCAGGCCGTCTTGTCGCCCTCCGGCGACACCTGCGGGTGCATGGACAGGCCGCTGACCCTGGCCCGGTCGATGCCGCAGTTGGTGGTCAGGGCTCCGTATCCGGGGACGCGCAGCTGGCCGCCGTGCGTGTGCCCGGCGAGCAGGAGGTCGTAGCCGTCGGCGGCGAAGCGGTCCATGACCGCGGGCTCCGGCGAGTGCAGGACGCCGATGCGCAGGCCCGCCGCGGGGTCGGCCGGTCCCGCCACCAGGTCGTAGCGGTCCCTGGCGGCGTGCGGGTCGTGGACGCCCGCCAGCGCGATGTCCAGGCCGTGCACGGTCAGCTTGCCGTGCCGGTTGTTGAGGTCGAGCCAGCCGGCGGCGGTCAGCTCGCCGCCAAGCTTCTCCCACGGCAGGTCGGGCTCCGTGCGCTCATGGTCGCCCGAGCTCGTCCGCCAGAGGTACCTCGCCGGGTTCCTCGGCTTCGGGGAGTACAGGTCGTTGGAGCCGTAGACGAACATGCCGGGAACGTCGAGCAGCGGGCCGAGGGAGTCGAGGAGCGGGCCGACGGCCTCCGGAGAGGCGATCGAGTCCCCGGTGTTCACCACCAGGTCAGGCTCAAGCGAGGCCAGCGACCTGATGAACGCCATGAGCCGGTGCCTGCCGGGGGTCAGGTGGGTGTCGGAGATATGCAGCACGCGCAGCGGCTCCGCGGTCGGCGGCAGCACCGGTATCTCTTGCTCTCTGAGCGCGAACCAGTTGCGCTCGATGACTGAGGCATAGCCGATGGCAGCGGCGCCTGCGACGGCGGCGAAGGAAGCGAGGGTTCGTGCGCGCACCATCTCATCGTGCCATGCATTCGGGGGTGCACGGTCCCCAACGTGATGTCGCCCCAGAAGGTAACAGTTTCGGGTGATGGTCGCTTGTGCACAGACGGACATCGGGGGTACGGGGGGTCGTCCCCCCGGGGGTGAACCGGTCGGGCACGATAGGTGTGTGAACGAACTCAAGGAACGGCTCCGGTCCGACCTGACCGACGCGATGCGGTCTCGGGACCAGGTGCGGCTGCGCACGCTGCGGATGGCGCTTGCCTCGATCACGAACGAGGAGGTGTCCGGTGCCGCGCACGAACTGTCGGACGAAGACATCGTCAAGGTCCTTAACCGCGAGGCCAAGAAGCGCCGGGAGGCCGCCGAGGCCTACGAGGCGGCGGGACGCGCCGACCAGGCGGAAGCCGAACGAGCCGAGGGCGAGGTGCTGGCCAGCTACCTCCCCGCCCAGCTCTCTGACGATGAGGTCGCGAGCCTGGTGACGGCGGCCATCGCCGAGACCGGCGCGGCAGGGATGCCCGGCCTGGGGAAGGTCATGAAGGCAGTCACGCCCCAGGTGGCGGGCCGCGCCGACGGTGCCAGGGTCGCGGCCGAGGTCCGCCGGCAGCTGAGCGGGTGAGATCTGCCTGGCGTGGCGCGTGGTCAGCTCTCGCGGCCGGATGTCCGTGATGGGTACAGTCAGCGCTGTCACAGCGGATGGCTGGCCAACTGCGGGCCAGCCCGAGTCAGGGGGTTGCACATGAGCGGCAAGTTCGTGCTGAAGAAGGGTGCGAAGGGCGGGTTCCACTTCAATCTGCAGGCCGGCAACGGTCAGGTGATCGCGACGAGCGAGCACTACGAGAGCAAGGCCTCAGCCCTCAACGGCATCAAGTCGGTGCAGACCAACGCGCCGGACGCCACCATCGTCGATGAGACCGAGGAGTAGCAACCTCGGCGGGCCACGCGAAACCGTACGGCCAAACGGCAGCGGCCGTCCCCCCGCGC
>JAWWPV010001008.1:0-4130 GCA_033854775.1 Trebonia sp. | reverse complement strand
CGTCCTTTCGCCGCTGCGCGCGCTTCCGCTGTCGGGACGCGAGTTCTGCGGTGACGTGCCCCTTCACCTGCTCCAGCAGAACCTCTCGTTGCTTCGGCGTCGACGCGGTGACCGGCTCGAAGTCCCCACCGAACCGGACGTCGGCGTAGGCCCGGTCGAGTCGTGCGCCTGGTCCGAAGGTCGCCGGCCGGCTGCCCGGGATCTTCGAGGACCATGACCTCCGTCGGTCCGGAAGGCGAGCTTCAGGGGATGGCCCGCTCGATGCGGCAGAAGGGCACTCGTAGCCGTCGGGCTCGTGCGGCCTCACAGCCGGGATCTCAGCACGGCGACCTCGGGGAACTCGTCCGGCGAGCCGTAGCCGTGCTCGGCCAGCCAGCGGACGTTGGTCAAGCATCGCAACGACCACCATGCGCGGATGGGGTCGCGGTCGACGTCGGTGCCGTAGCCGGCGACGACGTCGCCAAGGTGCTCCTTGTGCCCGAGCGTGAGGATGGCGAGGTCAAAGAGCGCGTCGCCCCGGGACGCCTCGGACCAGTCGATCACGCCGGTGATCTCGTCGCCGGCGACGAAGACGTGGTCGACCTGCAGGTCGCCGTGCGTGAAGACCGGTGTCCACGGCCGGAGCGCAGTCTCGGCGAGCCGGCGGTTGCGCGTGACCAGGCCGGCGGGAAGGACGTCGCTGGCGACGAGCCACTCGCACTCGCCGGCGAGGCGCGATGCGAGCTCGTCGGGGCTCTGACCGGGCCATGGCGGCAGCGGCGCGTCGTGCAGCACCCGCACTGCGGTACCGGCCGCGGCCCACGCCGCCGGCGACGCCTTCGACGGCTCGCCGAGGCGGCCGAGTGCCGTCCCGCCGACGGCGGCGATCGCGAGCACGGGCGGCTTGCGCCACAGGATCTCCGGCGTCGGGACCGGCGCCAGGGCCATCGCCTCGACCTCGGCGTCGGCCCGCGCCTGATCAGCGTCGATCTTCAGGAACACGGCACCGACCCGCAGGGTCGCGCGCTCGGAATGGGCAACGACGACCTCGACCTCTTCCATGCCGGCCATTGTCGCGGGGGTGATCACCGACGTCACCTGGTTTATTGCGTGCGACTGCGCGGTTGACGGCGTCTCGCTGCCCGGCGGCCTCGTGCACGCCACCGCCGCTGACGGGTTGAGCAGTGCCCCGGTCCGCCGGGCCCCGGCACGTGGATCGTGAAGTCCAAGCGGCATGCCGTCGCGGTCGGTGCCTCGACGCGACCGAGACTGTCGGTCCGATGACGTCGAGCGAGCGCTGTCGCGCATGACCCCGCTGTGCTCAAGTCGTCCGGTTGCACGTCGAACACACGTGGCCGATGCTCTGGCGTCCCCGAATCGATCTGGTGACATTCGTCGGCCGGACTACGAATCGGCATGCGGTACGGCGCATAGGCATCTGACCGAGCCGACTCGCGCACATCGGCATAAGCGGATCGTCCGCGGCGCGTCGGCGAGAACGTGGCGCGCCAGATCAGCCCGTTCTGCGCGGCTCAACTGGCGGTCGGAGGGTACCGCAGTCCCGCCGAACGGCGGATCGCGAGCTCGCCCTGGGGAGATCGCTGGCGGTGCTGATCACGGACTGCACACGCGAGGCCCCCGCTGGCCCGGGAGGCTCATTCGGTATCACCGGCACTCCTGAGGACATCACCGCAACTGCCGACCGCCGGCCCGGCGCGTCCTTACCGCGGATGCCGCACAAGCGCGCGCCGCCTCGGCCCGACGGTGTGATCGAATACCTAACAATGGATCGGATCCCCGAGGGAGAGCAGATCATGGCAGACGCCTCAGCACTGCATCCGGCGCCGCCCCCGGCCACGGTCGCGGACGTCATGCACCCGCCGGTGACGACAGTCGAGCAAAATGACCATGTGGCCGGGGCCGCCTACCTGATGAAGCGCGCAGGCGCGACCGCCCTCGTCGTCACGCAGGCACAGACCCTCAAGCCGGTCGGCATCATCACCGAAGCGGACATTTCCCACCTGGTCGCGGACGGGAAGAACCCGAACGACGTGCGGATCTACCAGCTGATGACCGCCCGCCCGACCGTCGTCAGCACCACGACAAGCATCCGTGACGCAGCCAGGGTCATGACGAGCGGGCGTTTCCGGCACCTGCCGGTCATGGGAGGCCCCGGCCTGGTCGGCATCGTGGACATCACTGACATATGCCGCGCGCTGCTTGATATTTCTGAGGCAGCGGAGGAGCCACTGCCTGATCCGTAGTCACCGGCCAGTTGCCTCGTGTCGTTGCTGCCCACAGGGTCCACGTGGACGGTGATCCGGTCTGGCCAGCAGGGCGCGGGACACCGGGAACTGCCGCGTCGTCTCAGCGCGACACGCGAACACCCCGTGGAATTACTGCGGCACCCGGGCAATCGGTGAAACCAGCCGCAAACACTCATAGCGGGTGGCCGCCATCTAGGTTCATCCAGCCAGCGGCACGTCTATCGGCTAAAACGACAGTCGCGCCTAGGTGATCTAGCGCAAGACGCCGATCAGCTTTTATCACGGAGCGTGAACCGTCGGTCGCCTCCTCAGAGAACGGATCGCCGAATATTTCCGCTGAAGCCAAGAAATCCTGGGCAGGGCACCTGAACGCAGACGCGCCAGGTATCCTCCGCTATTCAGCGTTGAAGGGCATCTGAGCGGCCTGGTGACTTGCCTGCGGCTGTGAGCTGGGATTTCACATCGCGCCTGGCTGGGTTTCGGTGCACCTTACGGGTGCGGGGCAATCAATGAGTCACGGGAATGCGAAGGGACGGCCGCGGAGCGGCCGTCCCTTTCTGGTTCAAGAGCGAAGAGCGCCCTGGTCCTGGGAGATTACGGGTTACCACACGCCATAATCGCCTGAACTGGAGCGCTCCTCGCCATGCAGCATAACGGGTGGGACCATGCCCTGAAGGTCACCGCCGACGGAACCGGGCTCGTCGGCCACGCCGGCGCAGTCCTGCTCCGCAAGGCCGCCGACCAGGCAGGACTGACCGCGCAACTCAGCACGGCACTGCGGAAGAAGGGCAGCTCGCCCGCCTTCGACAGGGGAACCGTGCTCGTGTCGCTGGCGGCCGCGATCGCACTCGGGGCCACCAGCATCAGCGACATCGCCCTGCTCGCGCACCTGGCCCCCGTGCTCGGCGACGCGCCGAGCGGCCCCACGGTGCGCCGGGCGCTGGACCTGGCCGGGACGGCGGCCATGCTGGACCGGGTCGCCCGCGCCCGGGCCAGGACCCGGGCCCGCGTCTGGAAGCTGATCGAGGCCACCCCGGCCGGGTTCCCGTGGCTGGAGATCGCCGGGAAGACCCTGGCCGGCTGGGTCATCATCGACCTGGACGCGACCCTGGTCACCGCCAACTCCGATAAGGAGGGGGCAGCTGCCACCTGGAAGAAAGGCTAAGGCTTCCACCCGCTGGCGGGCTGGTGCCGCAACACCCGCGAGTGCCTGGACATGCTGCTCCGCCCCGGCAACGCCGGCTCGAACACCTTCACCGATCACCTGGAAGTGCTGGCCGCCGCCATCCGGCAGGTCCCCGCACGGTCCCGGCGCAAGATCCTGGTCCGCATCGACGGCGCCGGCGCCAGCCACGACCTCATCAGCCACCTCCTGTCCCTGACCTCCCCGCGGCGGACCCTGCTGTTCACCTGCGGATGGATGATCACCGCAGCCGACGAGCAGGCAATCGCGCTCCTGCCCGCAGACGCCTGGAAGCCCGGCATCACCCAGGACGCCACCATGGAACAGGACAAGGACGTCGCCGAGATCACCGGCCTCACGGCCCGCGCCGGGAACTGGCCCGGCGGCCTGCGCTGGATCGCCCGGCGAGTCAAGCCGTCCCGCCGCCAGATGCGCAACCTGACGGCCTACGAGAAAAAGACCGGCTGGCGGTACTCCATCACCTGCACGAACATCCCGGACAGCGGGATCGGCGGCGTCCCCGGCAGCCACCACCCCCAGTACATCGACGCGGTCCACCGCGAGCACGCCTGCGTCGAGACAGCCGGGGTCCGCACCGCCAAGGCCATGGGCCTGCGCGCCCTCCCGTCGAAGACCTGGCAGGTCAACAAAGGCTGGGTCATCGCCGCGAACATCGCCGCCGACCTGGCCGCCTGGACCCG
>JAWWPV010001007.1:0-3655 GCA_033854775.1 Trebonia sp. | reverse complement strand
GCGCCGTAGATCACGGCGAAGCGGCGGATCAGGGTGCTGCTCTTGGGGGCGATGGCCAGGATCAGCATGGCGAACAGCAGAATGCCGAGCAGGTTCACCAGGGGGAAGGGGAATCGGCCCCCGCTGCCTCCGGTGACCAGGGAGACGAGCATGCCCAGTACGGCCGAGCCGAGCGGGGCGACTCTTCTCCAGCGTGTCTGCGGTGCCCAGGCGAGACCGGCGAGCAGCAAGAACAGCCCCGCGAGCGGGCTGGACAGGGAGCAGCAGGCGGCCATCAGCAGCGTCAGCCAAGGGCGACCTCGGCCGACCGCGAGCAGTGCGGCGAGGCCGAAGGCCGACCCGAGAGCGAAAGGCAGCTGGCCGATGATGAGTTCGCCGACGACACCGACGGCGAGGGCTATGCGGAAGAAGAGCTGTGCGCTGTCGCGTGGTCCAGGCAGTAATCGGCAGGCGGCCCAGGTGGTGGCGGTGCAGGCGAGCAGGCCGGTGATCCGGGCGCCCAGCACCGCGGCGATCGGCGGGAACAGGACGCTGTAGCCCGGCAGGCTGTGTCCGTCGTACCACTGGTTGTTGAAGGCCGCCAGGCCCGCGCTGCGTGCCACCCAGGTCCGGAAGTACTGCGCGGGCAGATCCGGCCCCCGCAGGTCGAAGGCGATGACCAGGGTGCCGAGGAACATCGTCAGCAGCCACGGGCGGGCCGCCAGCGCGGCGAGGCCCCGGCGGGCGCGCGAGGTTCCCCGGAACGGCACGGCCGACCGGGCCGGCAGGCGGGTGCGGCTGAGGTGTTGGGTCGTCACGCCCGGGTCGTCGTTCCGATGCGGACGCAGCGGTATTTTCACTGCTCTTCTTCCTGGCCCGGCGTCAGGGCGGGACGTCGCGGCCGGTCGGGATCGTCTCTGGTGGGGGAGCGGGTGGCAGCGGGGCCGGGAATGATGGGCGCAGGATATGGCCGACGACGCGCTCCGCCGCGTGGCCGTCGTCGTTCGGGCAGAATCTGGTGCGGAAGGACGTGCGCGCCCTGGTGGCCTCGGTTGATCGGAACCCGCCCGTGGCGAACACGTCGGCCAGCTGCTCCTGCGAGGTGGCGACGGCGCCCGGCGGCTCGGCGAGGACGTCGAAGTACGTCCCCCGGGTGCGGCGATAGGCGGCCCAGTCGGGCGCGTAAACGACGATCGGCCGGTCCAGGGCGGCGTAGTCGAACATGATCGCCGAATAGTCGGTGACCAGTACGTCAGCGGCCAGGCACACCTCTTCGACGCTCGGGTGGCCGGACACGTCCACGACCTGCGCGCCCTGCTCGGGGTGCGGCAGTTCGCCAGGGTCCGGATAGAAATAGTGGGCGCGTACCAGAAGGGTGTAGTCGGGTCCGAGCGTCTCGGCCCATCTGCCTACGTCCAGGAGGGGCGTGAAATCCGGCCGCGCCTCTCGATGCGTCGGTGCGTACAGGACCGTGGTCTGATCCGGCTTGATCCCCAGACCGGCCCGGGCCTCGGCGACCTGCTCGTCGGTGGCCGTGGCGAGGATGTCGTTGCGCGGGTACCCGGTGTCCAGCACCCGGTAGCCCCCCGGGTAGACGCGCTTCCAGATGGCGCTGGAATACGGGTTGGGAGAGACGAGGAAGTCCCAGCGGCCGCAGTGCTCGACCAGCCGGTCGAAGTTCATTCCCGCCGCCGCGACCGGGTAGTCCCGCAGGTCCAGCCCGACCGTCTTGAGCGGGGTGCCGTGCTGAGTCTGGACGTGCACCGAACCGTTGCGCTTCGGCACGTCGTGCGGGAAGTTGACGTTGTTCACCAGGTACTTTGCGCGCGCCATGACCCGCAGATAGCGCCAGGAGCCGGCCACCACGTAGTCGACTCCGGCAGGCATCGAACCGGCACGGTCCTTCTTCACCACCCACACACCGTGCAGCTCCGGTGCGAGCTCGCGGGCCTTCTCGTAGATCGCTCGCGGGTTGCAGGCGTAGCCTCCGTACCAGTAGGCGGCGTAGACGACGAGTTCCTGGCGGACCGGCAGGAAGGCGAAGAGCCGGTAGAACGCGAGCCGGGCGCCCGTGCCGCCGCGACGGACCGCCTTTCGCATGACGCCGCTCAACTGACCCGCGCCTTTGCGCAGCGATATCCGGGCCTTGTTCAACGGCTGCAGGAGCGTGTACGCCCGGTCGGCGTCCCGCTCGACCAGCCGGTACTGCAGCCCGCGCAGTCCGCGCGGGTAGGCGTATCCGGCCGGCCGGTAGGCCCGGAAGTGCCCGCCGAGTCGGCGGAGGAACTCCCGCCGCTGCCGGGCGGGCAGCAGGCCGGGTGTGGCGTGAACGGTCACGGCGTGCCGGACCGTACGGTCGAATACCACCTTGGTCAGCTCGCTCCCGATCGCCGGATGATCTGCGATGAAAGCGAAGATACGCTCATATTCCACAAAGAGGTCGAAGTGCTTGGGGCTCGAGGTGTTCAGGATGGCGCCGGGGCGTCCGCGGCGGTAGTAGTAGCAGACCCGGTCGAGGAGGGCGAGCCGGTCGGCGGCCAGCAGCATGGGGTAGGTGACCGCGATGTCCTCGTAGAAGCCCGTTCCGAACCGCAGGCCCAACCCTGCCAGGAACTCGCGCCGGACCACCTTGTTCCAGGCGCACATGATCATGTTCAGCAGGGCGGGGCGTCCGGCGAGCGTGAACGTCTCGGGAGGCGGCGGGTCGCGGAACAGTTTCTGCCACACGTCACGTTCTATCCGGCCGTCGGGGAACGCCTGCGCGAAGTCGATGATCAGTACGTCCGGGTGTACCCGCTCCAGGCGGTCGAGTACGGTCGCGACGCTTCCCTCTGCCAGCCAGTCGTCGCTGTCGACGAACCACACGTACTCTCCGGCCGCCTGCTCGAAGCCGATGTTGCGCGCGGCACCCAGCCCGGCGTTGTGGTCGAGGTGAAGGACGCGCACCCTGGGGTCCCGAGCGGCGTAGGTGTCGAGGATCTCGCCGCAGCGGTCCGGTGAGCAGTCGTCGACCGCGATGACCTCGATGTCCTCTGGAGACTGCGCCAGGATGGAGTCCAGGCACTCGGCCAGGAAGTCCTCGACGCCGAAGACCGGCACGACCACGCTGAGCCGTATGTCCGCGTGCCGCATCAGCGTCTGGCATGAGGTAGGAACGTCATCTACACAATTGTAGTACTTCTAGGTGAACGTAGCCTTAAAACATATATGGGGCTACTGCCGGGAATGTCGGCAACCTAGCCGGAAGTCGGGTCAGGCCGAGGCGCGTGCGGCGCCGGCCAGGACGGCGACGACGGTCAGCAGCAGGACGGCGAAGATCAGGCGGGCGGCAGGAACGATCCCGGGCGATGCCGGGAGAGGCCCCGAGGCTCCGTCCCTGGGGGACGGAGCCTCGGTCCGTGCTTCGGTGACGCCGTGGTCTCAGCCGAGACCGCTCTTGATGGCGGTGATCAGCTCACCGCCCGGGGTGTCGCCGCTGAGCTCCCAGAAGAACGAGCGCTTCCAAAAATAACGGCGATGTCGTCTCCTGGCCAGACCCCATGTCTCCCCGCGATGGCCCTGCGCACCGGCAGAGTTCGTCGCGGCCGCGAGCCCGTATCGCGACGTCCGTCAGCCGGCCGGGCGTGCTGTCAGCCGGCCGGGCGTGGCCGCGACCGGAGTCCCTGCATGCCCCCGT
>JAWWPV010001006.1:0-2605 GCA_033854775.1 Trebonia sp. | reverse complement strand
CACGGGCTCGCCGTCCCCGACCACGACCTCCGCCCCCGCCGACGCCAGCCCGCGCACCCGCACCTCGGTGACCGTTCCCGGCCCGGGCGACAACCCGGGCGACAGCCGGAACGTCGTCCAGGCGCGCTCGCCCGGCCGCCACCCGTCCGGGATGTCCCAGGGATCGGTAACCGGCCCGGCGGGCTCCAGCGCGAGCACCCGCGCCAGCGCCGCCGCGGCGAGAGCCAGTCCGATATTTGCGGAAATGCCCGACGGGGGCGGCGCCTCGCCGTCAGCCTTCGGGCCCATGGGGCCAGCTAGATTGGCCCCATGGTCCCGAGGGCCATCGGAGGCGCCGATCCGCCGCTCGACCAGCCCCGTGTCGAGGCGCCCCGCGACGACATCCGGGTCGCTAAGCAGGTCCCGCAGGAACGCGACGTTCGTCCCCACGCCGAGCACCACGGTCGAGGCCAGCGCCGCGTCCAGGCGGCGCAGCGCCGTGGCCCGGTCGGGACCCCACGCCGCCACCTTGGCCAGCATCGGGTCGTAGTCGCTGGTCACCGCCACCCCGGGCGCGAGCGCCGAGTCAACCCGCACCCCGGCCCCGGCGGGCGAGCGCACCGCGAGCACCACGCCACCGGTCGGCAGGAACCCGCGGGACGGGTCCTCCGCGTACACGCGCGCCTCGACCGCGTGCCCGTTGATCGACGGAGCGGAGCCAGAGTCAAACGGCAACGGCTCGCCGGCCGCTACCCGCAGCTGCCACTCGACCAGGTCCAGGCCGTAGACAAGCTCGGTCACCGGGTGCTCCACCTGGAGCCGCGTGTTCATCTCCATGAAGAAGAAGTCGTCCGGCGCGTCACCCGCGACGATGAACTCCACGGTCCCCGCACCGACGTACCCGACGGACCGGGCGGCGGACACGGCGGCGGCGCCCATCGCGGACCGCCGCGCCGCCGACAGCAGCGGCGACGGCGCCTCCTCGATGATCTTCTGGTGCCGCCGCTGCAGCGAGCACTCGCGCTCCCCGAGGTGGACCACTCCGCCGTGCGCGTCCGCGAGCACCTGGATCTCGATGTGCCTGGGCCGCGGCACGTACCGCTCGACGAGCAGCGTCCCGTCGCCGAACGCCGCGACCGCGGTCCGCCGCGCCGAGACCAGCGCCGAAGGCATCTCGGCCAAGGACGAGACGACTTGCATCCCCTTGCCCCCGCCGCCGGCGGACGGCTTGATGAGGACAGGGAACCACCTCTCGTTCAGGCTGCTCATGAGCTCTTCATCCGACATCCCGGCCGCGCCGGCCCCCGGCACCACCGGCACCCCGGCGGCGGACACGACGGCCTTGGCGGCGATCTTGTCGCCCATCGCGAGGATCGCCGCAGGCGGCGGCCCCACGAACACCAGCCCCGCGTCCAGGCAGGCCTGCGCGAACCGCGCGTTCTCGGCGAGGAACCCGTAACCGGGATGCACCGCCTCCGCGCCGGAGGCGACCGCCGCCGCCACGATCCTGTCGATGTTCAGGTAGCTCTCGCTCGCCGCGGCTTTCCCGATCCACCGCGCGTCGTCGGCCGCCCGCACGTGCACGGCCGCCGCGTCGGCGTCGCTGTAGACCGCCACGCTGGCGATGCCGAGCGCCCGCAGCGTCCGGATCACCCGCACCGCGATCTCGCCCCGGTTGGCCACAAGGACCTTAGAGAACACGAAAGCCCCTCACATCCGGAACACGCCGTAGCCGACGGGGGAGAGCGGCGCGTTGGCCGCCGCCGACAGGGAAAGGCCGAGCACCCGCCGGGTGTCCGCGGGGTCGACCACCCCGTCGTCCCACAGCCGGGCCGTCGAGTAGTACGGGTTTCCCTGCGACTCGTACTGATCCCTGATCGGCTGCTTGAACGCCTCTTGCTCCGCGGCCGACCACGGCGCCCCACCTGCCGAAGCACTGGCCGCCGAGACACTGGCCGCCGAAGCACTGGCCGCGGAGACCTGGTCGCCGCGCACGGTCGCCAGCACCGACGCGGCCTGGTCGCCGCCCATCACGGAGATGCGCGCGTTCGGCCACATGAACAGGAAACGGGGCGAGTACGCGCGCCCGCACATGGCGTAGTTCCCCGCACCGAAAGAACCGCCGATGACCACGGTCAGCTTGGGCACCCGCGCGCAGGCCACCGCGGTGACCATCTTCGCCCCGTGCTTGGCGATCCCGCCGGCCTCGTACTGCCTTCCCACCATGAACCCGGTGATGTTCTGCAGGAACACCAGGGGCACCCGCCGCTGGTCGCACAGCTCGATGAAATGCGCACCCTTCATGGCGGACTCGCTGAACAGGATCCCGTTGTTGGCGACGATCCCCACGGGGTGCCCGTAGATCCGGGCGAACCCGGTTACCAGCGTCGGCCCGTACTCCGCCTTGAACTCGGCGAACCGGGACCCGTCCACGATCCGCGCGATCACTTCCCGCACGTCATAGGGCGTCCGCAGGTCGGCAGGCACCACGCCGTACAGGGACTCGGCGTCGTAAAGCGGCTCCTCGGCGGCGGCGACGTCCCAGGGGCGCGCGGCGCGCGGCGCCAGCGTGGCGACGATCGACCGCACCATCCGCAGCGCGTCGAGGTCGTCGGCGGCGAGGTGG
>JAWWPV010001005.1:0-5697 GCA_033854775.1 Trebonia sp. | reverse complement strand
GCGAGCGCGCTGCGCCTAGCCGGCACCGACTTCGGCATGCGGGAGACGCCAGACGCGTGGCTAAGCCGCGTCGGCAACGAGACGCGACAGGTGACGGACTACCGGCGTGGCCGGGTGTTCCTAGCCGGCGACGCCGCGCACATCCACTTCCCTGCGGGCGGCCAGGGCCTGAATCTCGGCCTGCAGGACGCGTCCAACCTCGCCTGGAAGCTAGCCGCCGAGCTGCGTGGCTGGGCACCGGCCTGGCTCCTCGACACTTACCAAACGGAACGAGCGCCGGTCGGGCTCGACGTCATCGAGGACTCACTCGCTCAATGCGGCCTGTTCGCCAGCCCGGGGAGGGAAGGCGTGGCGCTCCGCGACCGGTTTAACCGCATCCTCGGCGAGAACGAGGCGCTGTGCCGATCGCTCGCGGTCCGCCTGTCCGGCCTCGCCATCGCCTACCCGGCAACCGGCCCGGCCGGCCCTCCCGACCCGCCCGACCCGGGGCAATCGCCCCTCGCCGGCCACCGGGTGCCGGACCTCCCACTGCGCGGCGCTCCAGCGTCAAGCGTCTACGGGCTGCTCAACCAGGCGATGTTCGTCCTGCTCACGCCACCGCGGCAGGCACGGCAGGCACCGCAGGCGCGCCAGCCACATTCAAGCGACATCCAGAAGTACTCCGGCCGCCTGGCGGTCGTGGCTGGCGAACTGGCCGATGCCTGCCCCGACTGGGCGGGCCTGCGCGCACTGCTCATCCGCCCCGACGGGTACGTCGCCTGGGCGCTGCACGAGTCCGAGCCGCCAGCCGAGGCTCCCCTGAGTACCTGGCTCGGCTGACGTCGGGACGGGAATGAGTCACCTCGAACCCGTTCGGGATGACAAATCGGCCCAGCCGACCAGTGTGGCTAGGCGGTGGCGGATGCGGAACCCGAGGCAGTCGCGGGCTGGGCCATGACCGTGGCTGTTACATTCCGCCCTTCTCGTGACATACCTGTCACTTGCTAGAAAAGCGCCGGAAGCAGCCCCGACGGACGCTAGTGCCAATTACCTGTCGCACGACAGATATTAAGGTCCGCTAGCCATCCAGGGGCAGCCATGACGTCCACCACCGAACAGCCAGTCGAGCACGCCGACCTAGCACGCTTCGGGTACAGCCAGGAACTGCACCGCCGGGTCGGCAGCTTCGCGTCCTTCGCGGCGGGGTTCTCCTACGTCTCCATCCTCACCACCGTCTTCCAGTTGTTCTTCCTCGGCTACGGCTTCGGCGGGGCGGCGTTCTTCTGGACGTGGCCGGTCGTGTTCGCCGGCCAGATGCTGGTCGCGCTGAACTTCTCCACCCTCGCGGCGCGGTTCCCGATCTCGGGCGCGATCTTCCAGTGGTCGTCACGGCTGGCCGGGCAGACGTGGGGCTGGTTCACCGGCTGGGTCATGATCATCGGGCAGATCCTCACCGTGGCGGCGGCGGCCATCGCGCTCCAGGCCGTGCTGCCGTCCATCTGGTCCGGCTTCCAGGTCCTCGGCGGTAACTCCTCGCCCACGTCGGCGACCGGCGCGCAGAACGCGGTGCTGCTCGGCGTCATCTTGCTGGTCGTCACGACCGCGATCAACATCATCGGGATCCGGCTGATGGCGATCATCAGCAGCGCCGGCGTCGTCCTGGAGATCCTCGGCGTCATCGCGATCGTGATCACGTTGTTCGCGCACGCCAAGCGTGACCCGTCGGTGCTGGTCCACTCCACCGGCGCGGCCCCCACACCCGGCACGTCCTACATCTGGGCCTGGCTGGCCTCCGGGCTGATGGCCGCCTACGTCATGGTCGGCTTCGACTCCGCGGGCGAACTGTCGGAGGAGACCCACGCGCCGCGCCGCATCACGCCACGGACCATCATCCGCGCGCTCATCGTGTCCGGCGTCGGCGGGGCGCTGCTGCTGATCGCCGCGCTGATGGCCGCGCCCAGCCTCACCGACGGCAACCTCGCCACGGTCGGCCTGCCGTACGTGGTCGAGGCGGTCTTCGGCGCGACCGCCGGGCGCATCATCCTGGCCGACGTCGTGATCGCGATCATCGTCTGCACGCTCGCCTGCCAGACCTCCGGTGCGCGGATGATGTACTCCATGGCCAGGCAGAAGGCGCTGCCGTTCCATGCCGTCCTCGGCAAGGTCTCGCCGCGCACCGGCACGCCGATCGTCACCTCGCTCGTCGTCGGCGCCGGCGCCGCCCTGGTCCTCGTCGTCAACCTCGGGCAGACCGCCGTGTTCACCGCGCTGTCCAGCCTGTGCATCGCCATGCTGTACATCGGCTACCTGGGCGTCACCGCGCCGCTGCTGCTGCACCGGTTCCGGCACGCCCGCGGCCAGGCGAGCGCCGCCACCGCCGAGGGGACCGACGAGCACGGCAAGCGGCTGTTCAGCCTGGGCAAGTGGGCCATCCCGGTCAACGTCGTCGCGGTCATCTACCAGGTCATCGCGATCTTCAACCTCGCCTGGCCGCGCAAGTCCGTCTACGACCTGACCGGGCACACCTGGTGGCTGCAGTGGAGCGCCGTGCTGTTCATCGCCATCATCCTCGTCGTCGGCTACCTCGTTCACCTGCGGCTGCGCGGCGGCAAGGTGCACATCCCGCACGCCTGGCACCACCAGCCCGCCACAGAGCCAGCAACAGGAGGGCCGGCGGCCGCGCTCGCCGAGCCGGAAAGCGCCTGAGCGGCGCACAAGAACCAAAGCCATCATCCGGAACGGGAGCTGCAATCTGTCATGGCGACCATTGCCTCGCAGCACGAGACCGAAACCGTCGTCGCGGCGCGCGCCGACGCCCGCGCCCAGACCGGCAAGGTCGCCGACGCGATGCCCTACCTGCCCGCCAGCAGCACCCCGTACCCGCCGCCCGGTGTCGAGCCCGGCGCGCTTACCTGGGCGGAGACCGTGGCGGGCGGCAACTACACCCACAAGGTCGTCGCCCGCGGCACGCGGATAAGGCTCGAGGACGTGACCGGCGAGGCGTGCGCGCACGTCCTGCTCTACAACGCCCTGGAGCCATGGGAGCGGCTCAATGTCGCCGACACCGTTAAGATCCCCTGGCAGGCGTACCTCACCACCGGGCACCCGCTGCTGTCCGGCGACGGCCGCGTCCTGGCGACCATCGTCGACGACCAGTCACGCCAGCATGACGCCCTCTGCGGTACCAGCACGCCGGCCGCCAGCCAGGCGAAGTACGGCGACTCGGCTCCTCAGGGGCCGAGTCCGTCGGGCCGGGAGCTGTTCACGCTGGCGGCCGCCAAGCACGGGCTGGCCCCGCGCGACCTCCCGCCATCTGTCTCCTTCTTCAAAGGCGTCACGGTAAACACCGACGGCACCCTGAAGTTCACCGGCAGCGCCGGCCCCGGCAAGGCTGTCGAACTGCTCGCCGAGCTTCCGCTGGTCATCCTCATCGCCAACGTGCCGCATCCCGTCGACCCACGCCCGGCGTACACCTGCGGCCCGCTGCGGGTGCACGCCTGGCGGTCGGCGCCGACGACACCGGCAGACCCGCGCCTGGCGGCCACGCCCGAAGCGCGCCGCGCCTACCTCAACACCGCCGACTACCTGGCCGCAAGGGGGCTGTGACCATGAGCGTCCTCGACCCGGCGAACTACGCCGAAGGCACCGTGCTCGACCTAGCCGGCCCCCTAACGGCCGGCGCGATAATCCTGGACGAGATCGTCCCCGCCCGCGCCCCCTGGTCCGCCGTGGTAAAGCAAGGCGACATCCTCACCATCGTGGACGTCGGCGGCAACCAGTCCGGCGACTGCCTGCTCTACAACGCCCGTGACACCAACGAGCGGTACAGCGTGCCCGACACGATCGCCTGGTCGGGCAACGTCTACGTGCGGACAGGGACCGTCCTGCGGTCCAACGAGGGCAACCCCCTCGCCACGGTCGTCGCCAACGAGATCGACCGGCAGGACACGATCGGCGGCGCGTGCGGCAAGGAGTCCAACACCCTGCGGTACGGCCACCACACCGCCGCCGAGCACGGTTGCCGGGAGAACTTCCTCGCCGAGGCGGCCAAGTACGGCATGGGCGCCCGCGACATCGTGTCCAACCTCAACTGGTTCATGAACGTCCCCATCGAGGCCGACGGCACCCTCGGCATCGTCGACGGCATCTCCGGGCCAGGCAAGCGGGTGGCGTTCCGCGCCGAGATGGACATCCTCGTCCTCGTCTCCAACTGCCCGCAGCTGAACAACCCGTGCAACGACTTCAACCCCACCCCGCTGCGGATGATCGTGACGGCAGGGCCAGTATGACGGCGAGGACAGCGTGACGGGGGGCTGGGCGTTCGACACCGTCCTCGTCAGCAACCGGGGGGAGATCGCCCGCCGCGTCATCCGCACCGCGCGCCGCCTCGGCCTGCGCACGGTCGCCGTCTACTCCGAGGCCGACATCGCCGCGCCGCACGTCCGCGAGGCCGACGAGGCGATACTGATCGGCAAGGCAAGACCTCAAGACTCTTACCTGAACGGGTTCGGCATCCTCTCCGCCGCCAAGTCCTCCTGCGCGGGCGCCGTCCACCCCGGGTACGGGTTCCTGTCCGAGAACGCCGACTTCGCGCGCCAGGTGGAGGAAGCGGGCCTCGCCTTCGTCGGCCCCACCCCAGCGCACCTGGACGCGTTCGGCGCCAAGCACACGGCCCGCGAGCTCGCCCGCGCCGCCGGCGTCCCGCTGATGGCCGGCACCGGCCTGCTGGCCTCCGCCGAAGACGCCGTCGCCGCGGCCAGGGAGATCGGCTTCCCCGTCATGGTCAAGGCCACCGGCGGCGGGGGCGGCATCGGCATGCTGGCCTGTCATGATGCGGGCGAGGTCGCCGACGCGTTCGCCCGGGTCCAGCGGCTCGCCACTGCCAACTTCGCCGCCGCCGGCGTCTTCCTCGAGCGGCTCGTGCGGCCGGCCAGGCACGTGGAGGTCCAGCTCTTCGGCGACGGGACCGGGCAGGTCGCCTTGCTCGGCGAACGGGTCTGCTCGCTGCAGCGCCGCAACCAGAAGGTCATCGAGGAGGCTCCGGCCCCCGGGCTGCCGCTGTCGCTGCGCCGCAAGCTGCACGAGGCGGCGCGGGGCCTCGCCGCGTCCGTCGCCTACCGCTCGGCCGGGACGGTCGAGTTCGTGTACGACCCGGTCCGGCAGGAGGCGTCGTTCCTGGAGGTGAACGCGCGGCTGCAGGTAGAGCACCCGGTCACCGAGGAGGTGTACCGGGTCGACCTGGTCGAGCAGATGCTGCGGCTGGCCGGCCAGGGCCCGGCGGGCGTCGCGGAGTTCATGGCGTCGCGCCACGTGCCGCGACGTCATGAACCGCGCGACGCCCTCAGGTCCCTGGCCGGCCAGCCGGAGCATCTGCTCGACCAGGTCGACCCGGTACACCTCCTCGGTGACCGGGTGCTCTACCTGCAGCCGCGCGTGCACCTCCAGGAACGACGCCTCCTGCCGCGCCGGGTCGTACACGACCTCGACGGTCCCGGCCGAGCGGTAGGCGACGGACGCGGCCAGGTCCCTGGCCGCCTGGTGCAGCCGGCGGCGCAGCGACGACGGCAGCCCGGGGGCCGGGGCCTCCTCGATGACCTTCTGGTTGCGGCGCTGCAGCGAGCAGTCCCGGTCGCCGAGGGTGACCACCCGTCCGGCGCCGTCGCCGAAGACCTGGACCTCCACATGGCGGGCGTGTTCGACCAGTCGTTCCAGGAACAT
>JAWWPV010001004.1:0-19795 GCA_033854775.1 Trebonia sp. | reverse complement strand
GTCGGTGATCGTGGTGACCAGGGCGATCAGCTCGTCCTGGCCGTCGCGGTCGGGGACCTCGTACTCCGTGACGCGGACGTGCCGGGCCCGGGCCGGGTCCAGGGCCTCCCCGTTCCGCGCGGCCTCGGCCAGCCGGCTCCTGGCCGCTCCGGTGACCTTCGGGTTCAGCAGGACGGACCGGTAGGAGCCGTCAGGGAGCAGTTCCAGCACGGGCAGCGCCAGGTTCGCCTTCACCCGCCACAGCAGCGCGGCCCCGCTGTCCGCCGCGGCGCACCAGTCGGCCCAGTTATAGAAATTCCGGTCGGCGATCAGCAGCCAGTCCTCCTCCAGCCGCGGGTAAAGGCCCCGGGCCAGGGACTGCTCGCCGCTGCCCTTCCCCGCGGCGGAGGGGCCGATCGCGGCCAGCACCGCCGCATGCGACGCGCACTCATTGACCGTCACGGCCCTGGCCTTGGGAAACGTCCCGGGCAAACCGTCCTTGCCGGTCCCGGGGTACCCGAAGAACGCCGCGTTCGCCGGCGTGTCCGGGACATCCCATTCCATGCCGTCGATGCTCATCAGCCGCCAGCGGCCGAGGAACGCGCCCGCGGTCACCATGTCCGCGACCGGCCTGGCGACCTGCGCGAACAGCTCGGCCATGGGCTCGGGGCCGAGCCGCTGCCGGGCCTGGGTGATCCCGCCCGAGGTCGGCACCCGGTCCCAGGACTCCTCCCAGCCGTCCCAGTCCGCGAACGTGCCGGCCAGCCGTGCGGCGACCTCCTCGTAATCCTCATCGGCGAACAGCGCCAGCGCCATGACCAGGTAAGCGACGACCCTGGGCGGGAGCTTGCCGCCCCTGCGCCGCTCGGTCTTCCCGGTCGCCTCGACCGCGTCGTCGATCGCGTCCGCCGGCACCCACGACGCCAGCACGCCCAGCGAGATCCAGTCCGTCAGGCGCCCGCCAGCCACCACCCCAGTCTGACCCATAACCCGCGATCATGCCGACACCAGGCACGAACCCGCAGACAGAACACAAGATCAACTCAAGCTAAGTGGCATTGCCTCCTGACCGCGGGACAGCGTCTCGGCGATGACGCCGCGCCGCTGCATTCGTGTCACGCGGATCGATGACGTGGCAGTGCTTTCCTCACCTCGGCGCTTTCCTCACCTCGGCCGTGCGCTACCTGGTCACGCGGGCGGCGGCCGCCAGTTCGCTGCCCTGTCCTCCGGCTCAGCCGTCCTGGTCTTCATGATGAAACCAGGGTCCTGCCTGGGCGGACGCTGGTTCCGGGTGGCGGGTCTCAGCTCTTGGTTAGCAATCCCTTACATCTCGTCATTTTTCGATATGCGGCGTTTGACGGTCGATATGCTCGGGCCCGTTCGAGAGGAGCATGTGTGCGCGGGTCTGGGATCGGCACTCTGATTTTCGGTAAGGTCGGTTACCTGGCGGCGTGCCTTGCGGCAGCGATTGTTCTCGTAGTGAGTGGCTACGCCCACGGCTTGGTCGGAGCCACCACGGCGCTTGAGGGCGGCGCGAACCTCGGAAGTAGCGTTCCGCCGACCGGCGCGATGAACATCCTGCTCATGGGCCTGGAGAGCCGCACCAACTTCCAGGGCCAGACCCTCAGCGAGGCGCAGCTCACCCAGACGCACTCCGGTAACGTCAACGGGGACCTGGGCTCGCAGGACACGGACACGCTGATCCTCGTCCACGTCTTCGCCGGCGGGCAGAAGGCGACCGGTTACTCCATCCCCCGCGACGACGTCGTCAACTTCCCGCATTCCGTCACCGTCAACGGTGCGGTGCTGACCGAGGGCAAGATCGACGCGGCCTACCTCTATGCCTACGACCAGTACGTTTCCCAGAACATCGGGCAGATGGGCACCAGCAGCGCCTTGTACACCGGGGCCAACCAGGCCGGCCAGCTGTTCGCGACCCAGACGGTGGAGTCGGTCACCGGCCTGCACATCGACCACTTCGTCGTGTCGAACATCGAAGGCTTCTTCCAGATCGCCCAGCAACTCGGCGGGATTAACGCGTGCATCGCGCCGGCCCCGGCCTCGATAGAGCCGGACGGGTTCAAGGGCGGGGGAAACCTGGTCGACGAGCCCTTCCCTGGCGCCCGCCTCATCGATAGCAACTCGGGCTTCGACGCGTTCAAGGACGGCTACAACGAGAAGAAGAGCGGCGCGCAGTACATTCACCTGCAGCCAGCTCAGGCGCTGGCGTTCGTCCGCGCCAGGGACTCGCTGCCCGGCGTCGACATCGGCCGGACCGCGCGGCAGCAGGCCGCGATCGACTACATCATCTACGACTTCAAGCACCGGAACGTGCTGACCGACCCGGGCCTGATCTCCAGCATGCTCAACAACGCGAAGTCGTACCTGCAGACCGACCAGGGCTTCGACCTGCTCACCCTCGCCCCGCAGATGCAGTCGCTGACCGGCTCGCACCTGAAGATGTCCACGCTGGCCGATGCCGCCGTGCAGAACATCACGATTCCGGGGTACCCCAGCCTGCAGGATGCGAACTACATATACGTGCCTAACCTGCGGCAGACGGTTAACAGCGCGTTCTACGGGTCCGCGGCGGTCAAGGCAGCCAAGTCGGTGACCGTGGAGGTCTACAACGGCAGCGGCGCCGCCGGCCTGGCCGGAGACGTCTCGCAGGCCTTCGCCGCCGCCGGCTACACCGCAGGCACGACCGGCAACGCCTCCGCCCAGTCACAGAAGCCGCAGAACGACTCGCAGGTCTTCTACGGCGCGGGCGCGGAAAACAACGCGGACAGCATCGCGTCCATGGTCGGGGCGCAGGCCGCCACCTCGCTGTCGTCGCTGCCCGCCGGGCACGTCGAGGTACTGCTCGGCCAGCAGGTCATCGCGCTGCCGCCCGGCCTGGAGACCTTCGGCGCGACCACGGTCACCGAACAGGACTTCGTCACGGCCGCCCAGCAGGACAACCTGCCCGCCAGCGAGAGGCCGCCCGCCAGCACGACTGGCTCCACGGCCGGGACGCAGTCGGTGAGCGCCACCGAGGTTGGCGTGCGCGCCGTGGCAGCGGTCCACCCCGCAGCGCCCGTGCACCCGGCAAGCACGCCGTCAGCGGCAAACGTCAAGCGTCCCGCCGACGTTCCCGCCGGCATCCCCTGCGTCTACTAAGACAGGACGCCGCGGCCCTGCTCGCGGGCACCATCGTGACCTCCTGAGCAGGTTCTCGGCGACATCGGCGGTCAGCCGAGCGATCCTCAAGTGTCGACAGTTATGACATGAGTTCGCCGAATCCAGCCTTGACGGGTTGCAACTGCCCGTTTAAAGTGCCGACTGTCGACACTTGCTGGAAAGCAGGTAACTGACCCAGAGAAGGGTAGCTGTTCCTTGTCGGTCTTCGATCTTCGCTCCTGGATCGCGGCTGCCGAGCAGGCGGGCGAGCTCGAGCATGTCTCCGGGGCGAGCGCGGCGCTTGAGATCGGCGCCGCCAGTCAGCTCAACTACCGCCGTAAGCACCCGCGCGCGCTGCTCTTCGACGACATTCCCGGCCACGAGAAGGGGCAGCGGGTCCTCACGTCAAGCCTGGCGAACCCGTCCCTCATGGGCATGTCGCTCGGCCTCGGCGCCGGGCTGTCCGACGCCGAGCTCGTCCAGGTGCTCCGCGGCAGGCCGAGTGCCTGGCGCGAGCAGGCGTCCCGGTGGACCGCCGCCGAGGTCAGCGATGGGCCGGTTCTCGAGAACGCCCTCGGAGGTGACGACATCAACTTCCTGAAGTTCCCGAGCCCGGTCTGGCATGAGCTGGACGGCGGCCCCTACGTGGGCACTGGCTGTGCGGTGGTGACCGTGGACCCGGAGACCGGCACGCCGAACGCGGGCGCGTACCGGATCCAGGTGCAGGACGATGGCGCCGCGGTGAGCATCAACATCGAGTCGGGCAAGCACGGTGCGCAGCACATCCGCCAGTGGTTCGAGAAGGAAGGCAGGGCGCCGATCGCCGCTTCCCTCGGCCACCACCCGGTGTTCCTCATGGTCGCGGGAACGGAGGTGCCCCTCGGCATCTCGGAGTTCGACTACGCGGGGGCGATCCTCGGCGAGCGCGTGCCGGTCGTCCGCCTTCCCGGTACGGGCCTGCCCGTCCCCGCCGAGAGCGAGGTGGCGTTCGAGGGCTGGCTGTACCCGGACAGGAAGCGGCCGGAAGGGCCCTTCGGCGAGTGGACCGGCTATTACTCGGGCGGGAAGACGGAAGTGCTGACCGCCGACGTGACCGGCTACTTCCACCGGAACGACCCGATCAACCTCGGCGCGCCTCCCGGGAAGCCGCCGCACGACTACTCGTACATGCGCTCCGTCATGAAGTCGGCGATGGCGACCGACGCCCTGGTCTCGGCGGGCCTGCCTGGGGTAGCCGGGGTATGGCTGCACGAAGTAGGCGGCGGACGGTCGATCATCGCCGTGGCGATCGAGCAGCGGTACGCGGGGCACAGCAGGCAGGCAGGCTACCTGGCCGCACAGCACCCGGTCACCGCGTACATGAACCGCCTGGTCGTCACGGTGGACTCCGACATCAACCCCCGCGATCTGGGCGAGGTCATGTGGGCCGTGTCCACCAGGTGCGACCCGCAGCGGGACGTCGACATCATGCGCTACTCCTGGGGCAGCCGTGTCGACCCGCTGGGCAAGCCCGGCGAGCCTGCCTACAACAGCAGGCTCCTGATTGACGCCTGCCGTCCCTTCGAGCGGCTCGCCGACTTCCCCGTCGTGGCCGAGTCGAGCGACGAGGTCCTCCGGCGGGTGGCCGAGCGCTGGCCGTCCCTCGCCGAATGACCGGGTCGCTCGCGCCCGAGCCGCCGGAGGCCGTGGCACCGGGAACCGGGGCACCAGGAGCCGGGGCGCTGACGCCGGAGTCCGCCATGCGCGACAGGCGCGCCCTGATGCTGACGAGCATCAGGGACGTGGGCGGCCACGAGCCGCTCGCCCAGGACATCTTCGACGCGCTCGCCATCGACATCGTCGAAGGACAGCTACGGCCCGGCGACACGCTCAACTCCGTCGACCTGGCCCGCCGGTTCGGCACCAGCCGGACGCCGGTCCGCGAGGCGCTTACCGAACTGGAGCGCCATGGCGTGGTTGTCATCCCGCCTCGTCGCCGGCCGTACGTCGCGTATGCCACCCTCAAGCAGGTCAGAGACGTCTACGAGGTCAGGGCCAGTCTGTTCGCGCTGGTCAGCGAGCTCATCGCCGATCACTGTCCGCAGGAGCGAGTCGCGGAGCTCGACGCCTGGCAGCAGGCCCTTGAGGACGATGTGGCCTGCGGGAACTCCGGTGACTATTTCTGGCACAACGTGGGCTTCCGGTTCATCGAGGCGGGCCTGTCCGGCAACGGCGACCTGGAACGCATGATCAAGGCGCTCGGGCTGCGGACCCTGCAGTTCCGGCACCTCAGCCTCTCCCAGCCCGGGCAGATCCAGCGCTCGGTCGCCGATCACCGGCGGCTCCTGCGCGCCTACGCCGAGCGGGACAAGGTAGCGGCCGTCGCCATGACCAGGGCACTGATCATGGGCGGCTACCGCGCAATCGAACGGTCCGGCCTTGTCGAGAATGAGGCCGGGGGCGAGTTAGACCACGCAGCCGGGTCCGGGCTCCCAGCCGAGTGCGGCAGCGAGCCAGGCAGCACAGCAGTACAAGAGAAGAAGGTGGCTCCATGGCACCGATGCCAGCAGGCAGTTCGTCTCCCCTCACACCTCCTACCACCGCTGCTCCAGCGCTCAAGGTCGGCTTCAACGACCGGGTTCCCCTGCTCCAGCTCTCCGTGATGACCGTGCAGAACATCTTCGCGGTCACCGGCATGTTCCTTTTCCCTGCCGTGCTCGGCACGTCCCTGCACCTGGCGCCGCTGACAGTCGCCGAGCTGTACGGCGCCACGTTCATCGTCACGGGCATCGGCACGGTGATCAACTCGGCGTTCGGCCTGCGGCTGCCCGTCGTCCTCGGCCCCTGGGCGCCGATGCTCAGCGGCCTGGTGAGCGCGGCCAAGGTGGCCGGGCTCGGCGGCGCCTTCGGGTCGATGTTCACCGCCAGCCTGATCTGGGTCGTCCTGTCGATCCCGTTCCCCGGGTTCTCGGTGGTGAGCTACCTCGGCAAGTTGTTCCGCGCGCCGATCCTGTACGGCGGCGTGGTGCTCATCCTCATGACCAGCCTCACGGACGTGACCGTTGTCAACTGGCTCGGCACGCCGGGAACCGGCGGCTTCGGGAAGGCGTCCTGGATCGGCGGCGGAGTCGCCCTGGTGGTCACCTTCGCCATCCTGGCCCTCGTCCGCGGCCCCGTCCGGTCAGTGGCGATGCTGTGCGGGATCGCGGCGGGCGTGATCGTCTATGCCTTCCTCGGCTCCGTGAGCTTCTCGCGCGTCGGCAAGTCGCCGTGGCTGTTCGACTTCCACCTGTTCCCCTTCGGATTCTCCGTCAGCCCCGTCCTCGTCGTGCTGTTCTTCCTGCTGCTCATGACCAGCGTGTCCAACTCGCTGGCCCTGTACAACGTGACCGGCGAGTGGAGCGGGGCCGAGCTGGGGGGACGGCGGATGGCCTGGGGCATCCTCGGCCAGTCGGTCACGGCAGTGGCCGCCGCGGTATTCGGCTCGTTCTCGTCGACCACGTACCCGAGCAACCTCGCGATCGTGCGGGCCAGCCGGGTCGGCAGCCGCTGGGTCACCATCACGACCGGAGTCGTGATGATCGTCGGCGGTTCCATCCTGAAATTCGACGCGATATTCGTCAGCATTCCCAGCAATGTCATCGCCGCATCGGCAATCATTCTCTTCGGCGTGCTCGCCATGAGCGCTATTGAATCGCTGAGCCGCGTCTCCTGGGACCAGCTCAATTTCCTCGTGCTCGGCCCGCCTTTCATGATCTCGATCGGCGGCCTTTTCATCACGGCCACGACCCTGGACCAATTCCCGCTGATCGTCAGGCAGATCCTCTCCCAGCCGCTGCTCACCGGGCCCGTCCTGCTCGTGCTGCTGCACCTGGTCGTCAACCACGTCGTGCGGCCGAGGCTCGGCGAGGCGTCCGAGTCGCGTGCGGAGAACATCCCCGTCGCGTCCGGCACTCAGGCCGGCGCTCAGGCCGGCGCTCCCGAGATGACGGCGTGAGACGGCTCATCGTCGGCGTGTCCGGGTCAAGCGCGCCGCACCTCGGGCTCGCTGTCCTGCGCGCCCTGCGCGAGGTGCCCGGCATGGAGATCCACCTCGTGCTGTCGCGCGGCGCGGGCCTCAGCATCGCCGCGGAGATGGGCGAGGGGGCCGAGGGGGAGTTCACCGCACTGGCCGACGTCACCCACCAGCCGGACAACCTCGCAGCGGCGATCGCGTCCGGCTCGTTCCGAACGGAGGGCATGGTCGTCGTTCCGTGCTCGATGCGGACCCTGGCGGCCGTCGCCACCGGCAACACCGGCGACCTGCTGACCCGGGCGGCCGACGTCTGCCTCAAGGAGCGGCGCAGGCTCGTCCTGGTGACCAGGGAGACCCCGCTCAACCTCATCCACATCAGGAACATGGAGACGGTCACGCTGGCGGGCGGGGTGATCATGCCGCCCGTCCCGGCGTTCTACCACCGTCCAGAGACGATCGACGACCTGCTGCGGCACACCGCGGGGAAGGTCCTCGACATGTTCGGGATCGAGCATCGCCTGTTCCGGCGATGGGAAGGACTCCCGGAGGAGGACCGGGCGGACGACCCGGCCGGCTAGCGTGCTGGCATGCTTGACCTGCGACGTTTGCGGATCTACGCGGCGGTGGCCGAGAGCGGTTCCTTCACGGCTGCCGCGACCGCCCTTTTCCTGAGCCAGCCGGCCGTCTCGCAGCAGATGGCGATCCTGGAGCGGGAGGCGGGCGTCCCGCTGTTCGAGCGCGGGCCCCGCGGCATCCGGCTCACCCCGGCCGGGCAGCTACTCGCCGAGCGGACCACGCGGCTGCTCGCGGAGATGGACGAGCTCGAGGACGAGCTGCGCCGGTTCGGCGCCGGCGTGCGGGAAGTCCACCTCGGCGCCTTCCCCACCGCCGGCGCCGACCTGGTGCCGCTGACCATCCGCGCCTACCGTGAGCGCCACCCGGACGTCCGGGTCGTGCTGACCCCGGCCCACGCCAACGACGTCGTCGCCCAGCTGCACAGCTCGCGTATCTCCGTGGGCCTGGTCTGGGACTATGACTACGCGCCGCAGTCGCAGGATCCGGCGTTTGACCGCGTTGAGCTGCTCGCGGACCCGCTCCGCATCGTGCTGCCCGCGGAGCACCCGGCCGCCGACGAGCGGGAAATCGGCCTGCGCGACCTCGCGGAGGAGCCGTGGATCGTGCGGGCGCACCGCCCGCCGTACGCGCAGGCGTTCGAGCAGATGTGCCGGATCGCCGGGTTCGAGCCGCAGGTGGCCTTCCGCACCGACAACTACCAGGCCATCCAGGGGCTGGTCGCCGCGGGGGCCGGGATCGGCCTCGTGCCGCGGCTGTCGCTGACGCCGCGCCGCGCCGATGTCGTCGCGGTGCCGATGGCCGCGCCCGCTTTCTCCCGCCGGGTAGCCGCGCTCGCCGCGCCCCCGGCGACAAGGCCGTCGACCGTGGACGACCTACTAGATGTGCTGCGTGCCACCGCCGACACGCTACAGCGCTCGCCGGAAGAATAACAACCCAAGAATCGCTTTGACCGACCCATAAGAAAGCCTTTCTTGCGAATGTTAATTTCGAGTTAATATCATCGTGCTCTGATGAACAGAATTAGCACTTCTTCCACTGACGGCGGCGATTCACCGCCGCCGGTAATCGATATTCACGTGCACGCGCTTCCCGTCGCGCTCCTTGGCGAAATCGCCGGCCGCGAGACGGACGGATGGTCGGCGGAGCGCGTGGACGGCGGCTGGCGGGTCACTCTTCCTGGAGGTGACGCGCCACGCCTCGTTCGGATGCCGATGACCGATACCGGGCAGCGCACAGGCTGGGCGGCACGCCAGGCGCTGACGGGGCAGGTGGTCTCGCCCTGGCTTGACGCGCAGCCGACCGGCGCGATGAGCGAGGCCGCGGCCCGTGACTGGGCGCGCAGGCTCAACACCGCTCTCACGGAGCAGGAACGCGCGGTCGGCAACGAAGTGCTCGCGACCGTCGCCGTCACCGGCCACGCGAGCGCCGACCTGCGCCAGGCGGTCGAGGATGACGGGATGGCGGGGCTCATCCTGTCCACGAACCCGCCCGGCGCGGACGACCTGGCCGACCCCGTGCTTGAAGGCCTGTGGGAAGCGGCCGCCGGGCTGGGCGTCCCCGTCGTGCTTCACCCGCCAACGGATGGCCCCGCGCGGGCACTGCCCGGCAGCGCCGAGTTCGGCAACACGTACGGCCGGCTCGTCGACACGACGTTCGCGGTGACGAAACTGCTGCTGTCCGGCGTGCTTGACCGGCACCCCCGGCTCCGGCTCGTCGTCGTGCACGGTGGCGGGTTCCTGCCCTATCAGTCGATGCGACTGGACGGCGGGCACCGCGCGGACGCGCTGTCCGGTTACCGGATCGCGCGGGACCGGCCGTCCGACTACCTCAGGGACCTGTTCTTCGACACCGTCGCGTTGCGCCCGGAGTCCGTCAGGTTCCTCGCCGACGTTGCGGGCGCGGACCACGTCCTGCTCGGCAGCGACTATCCCTTCCCTCTCGGCGACCGCGATCCGGCCGGGACCGTCAGGTCCGCCGGGCTCGGCGACGCCGCCACCGCCGCGGTACTCGGCGGCAACGCCCGCCAGTTGTTCCCCGCGGTCGCAAGGAGTGCTCATGCCTGAACAGTTCATCGACGGCCCGCAGCACCGGATCGCCTACCGGCGCGCCGGCGCCGGCCGCCCGCTCGTGCTGCTGCACCCGCTCGCCCTCTCAGGCGAGGTCTGGGGCGACTACGCCACCCGGCTGACGCGGTCCTTCGACGTGATCGCCCCGGACGCCCGCGGCCACGGAAACAGCGGATGGGATGGCGAGCCGTTCGGCATCGACGACCTGGCCGATGACGTGGCCGCGCTGCTCGACGGGCTCGGCATCGGCTCCGCGTTCATCACCGGGATGTCCATGGGCGGCAGCACCGCGATCAGCTTCGCGGGACGGTACCCGTCGCGGGCCGACGGCCTGCTGCTTGCCGATACGACCGCCTGGTACGGGGACGACGCCCCCGCGACCTGGGAGGCGCGCGCCAGCGGGGTCGTGGCGAAGCCGCGCGAGCTGCAGGTGGCGTTCCAGGCCGACCGGTGGTTCACGGAGGGCTTCAGGGACCGGAACGCCGAGGAGGTCAGCCGGGTCGTCGGCATCTTCCTGCGCACGAACAGCCTCGCCCACGCGGCGGCGTGCCGCGCGCTGGGGACCATGGACTCCCGCGCCCTGCTGCCGGGGATCACCGCGCCGACGCTGGCCGTGGCGGGCGAGGAGGACTACGCGACGCCTCCCGCGATGGGCCAGGCCATCGCCGACGGGGTGCGGTGCGGATCGGCGCGCATCCTGCCATCCCTCCGCCACCTAGCGCTCGTCGAGGACCCCGGCCTCGCCGGGCTGACCGCCGAGTTCCTCAATGCCACGGGAACGCGCGCGTGAAGCCGCCACGGTTTGCCTACCACGCTCCCGGAGGCGTCGGCGAGGCGCTGGAATTGCTCGGGGAGTACGGTGACGAGTCGAAGGTGCTGGCCGGCGGGCAGAGCCTGATCCCCGTTCTCAGCTTCCGGCTGTCCGCTCCTGAGCACCTGATCGACATCAACCGGCTGCCCGGGCTCGGCGAGTTCTCGCGGCTGCCGGCCGGCGGCTGGCGCATCCCCGCACTCGTGCGACAGCGCCGGGCCGAACGCTCCGCGGCGCTGGCGGAGAGCGCGCCGCTGCTCACCGAGGCGCTGGCACAGGTGGCGCACCCGCAGATCCGCAACCGCGGCACGATCTGCGGCAGCCTCGCGCACGCCGACAGCTCGGCCGAGATGCCTGCCGTCATGCTCGCGCTGAACGCCCGGATGACGATCGCGTCGGCGGCTGGCACCCGGGTCGTAGGCGCGGACGATTTCTTCGTGTTCCACATGACGACGGCCATCTCGCCCGACGAGCTGCTGCTCGCGGTCGAGTTCGATGACGCCGCCCCCCGCACGTACACGTCGTTCCTGGAATTCGCGCCCCGCAAGGGCGACTTCTGCCTGGCCGGCGTAGCCGCCACCGTGACGTTCGGCGAGGACGGGACGGTGGCGGGCTGCCGGGTCGTCGCCGCGGGCGTCGCGGCGACCCCGCTCCGGCTGCGCGCGGTCGAGGACCTGATCACCGGGTCGGTCCTGGATGTGGACGCGCTCGCGGCGGCGCAGCGCGCCACCCACGACGCGGTGACCCCGTCCGGTGACGTGCACGCCGACGCGGCCTACCGGCGCCAGCTCGTATCGGTCCTGGTACGCCGCGCGCTCAGCGCCGTGAACGCGAAGAAGGAGAGCAACGATGGATCCTGACGTGCTTGACGGGCCTGACACCACCGACCGGGCGGGCGCCCGGGTCGTGAGCGTCATCGTCAACGGCGAGCGCCGCGGCGGCCTCGCCCCGGTCCGCATGACGCTGGCGGACTTCCTGCGCCACGAACTCGGGCTGACGGGGACGCACCTCGGCTGCGAGCACGGCGTCTGCGGCGCGTGCACGATCATCCTGAACGGTGCCGCCGTCCGGTCCTGCCTGCTGCTCGCCATCCAGGCCGACGGCGCGACCATCGAGACCGTCGAGGGCCTCGCCGAGGGCGACGAGCTCAGCCCGCTTCAGCGGGCCTTCCACCGCAACCACGCGCTGCAGTGCGGGTTCTGCACGGGCGGCTTCCTGATGAGCATCACCGCCGCGCTGCGCGACGGGCCGGTGACCACGGACGACGAGGCACGCGAGGTGCTCAGCGGCAACATCTGCCGGTGCACCGGGTACGCCGGCATGATCAGGGCCGTCCGGGAGACGAGCGACGAGACCTACGGCGCCGGCCAGAACGGGGAGAGCGCATGAGCGCGCGAACGACGACGGCCGGGGCGGACGCGCCGCCGAAGATGATCGGCACCCGGATCGAGCGGCGCGAGGATTTCCGGCTGCTCACCGGCCGCGGGAAGTTCCTCGACGACCTCGAGATGCCCGAGGACACCTGCGAGGCGGCGTTCCTGCGCAGTCCGCACGGTCATGCCCGCGTCCTGCGCATCGACACGAGCGCGGCACTCGACGTCCCCGGCGTGCTCGGCGTGTTCACCGGCGAGGACGTGCTGCCGATGATGAAGCCGCTGCCCGCCAAGGTCGCCCACCCCGACCTGCAGGAGATCCCGCGGCTGCCGATGGCGCTCGACGCCGTGCACTACGTTGGCGAGCCCGTCGCCGTCGTGGTCGCGTCCAGCCGGTACATCGCCGAGGACGCGGTGGACCTCATCGAGGTGGACTACGAGCCGCTACCCGCCATCTCGTCCACGGCCGCGGCACTCGCCCCGGGCGCGCCGCTGGCCCACGAGGGAGCGCGAGACAACATCGCGGTCCACGTCACGCAGCGCGCGGGTGACCCCGACGCGGCATTTGCCACCGCCCCGCACGTGCTGTCGGAGACGTTCACCGTGGTCCGCGGCGGCGGCCACTCCATGGAGTGCCGGGCCGTGGCCGCACGGTTCGACTCCGTCACCGGCCAGCTCGTGGTGTGGGACTCGACGCAGGCCCCGCACTACGCACGCAACGCGCTCTCCGCCCTCTACGACATGCCCGAGGACGACATCCGGCTCATCGCGCCGCCCGACGTGGGCGGCGGCTTCGGCCCCAAGGCCCAGTTCTACGGCGAGGAGGCCGTCATCCCGTGGGTGGCGATGCAGCTCCGCAGGCCGGTGAAGTGGATCGAGGACCGGCGCGAGAACTTCATCAGCGCCATGATGGAACGCACCCAGACGCACCGCGTCCAGGTGGCCTTCGACGACGACGGGAAGCTCATCGCGCTGAAGGACGTGTTCGAGCACGACCAGGGCGCGTACGTCGCCGGCCTTCAGGTACCGATGATCACGCTGAGCACGGTGCCCGGCCAGTACAAGATCCCGAACATCCACACCGAGCTGTACTCGTGCTTCACCAACATGGTGCCGACCAGCTCGGTGCGCGGCGCGGGGCGCCCGCAGGCGGTCGCGGCGATGGAGCGGATGATGGACCGCGTCGCCGAGTACCTCGGACTCGACCCGGCGGAGCTCCGCCGCCGCAACCTCATCCAGGCCGACGAGTTCCCCTACAAGGTCGGCCTGATGTTCCGCGACGGCAGCCCGCTGACCTACGACAGCGGCAACTACCCGGAGCTGCTGCGCGGCACGCTCGAGCGGCTCGGCTACGACGAGTGGCGCGCGCGGCAGGCGGAACTGCGGCCGCAGGGCCGCCTGATCGGTGTCGGGGTCGCCTGTTACGTCGAGGGGTGCGGGCTCGGGCCGTACGAGGGCGCCAAGGCCCGGCTCACCAACTCCGGCGAGGTCCTCGTCACGCTGGCGGCCGCCCCGCAGGGGCAGGGCTACGAGACCGTCTACGCGCAGATCGCCGCGGACGCGATGGGCCTGGACATGCGCTACATCAAGGTCACGACCGGCGACACGGGCCGGATCCCGTTCGGCCAGGGCACGTTCGCGTCCCGGATCACCGCCACCGCGGGGCCGGCCGTGCTGCAGGCCTGCCAGCAGCTGCGCGACCGCATCTTCACCACGGCCGCCGTCATGCTCAAGGTCGAGGGCGAGAACTTCGTCTTCCGGGGCGACCGGGTCACGCTCCCCGACGACGAGTCGGCCGGAGTGACCCTGCGGCAGATCACCCAGGTCGCGAACGTGGGCAGGCACGGCATCACCCTGGCGCGCGGCGTGCCCGCGGGCCTGGAGACCTCGTCATACTTCGCGCCGGAGCGGGCCGCGTACGCCAGCGGCGCGCACGCGGCCGTCGTCGAGGTCGACCCGGAGACCGGCCGGACCGAGATCCTCAAGTACGTCATCGGGCACGACTGCGGCACGGTCATCAACCCGCTTCTCGTCGACGGCCAGGTGCTCGGCGGCTTCGCGGCCGGCATCGGCAACGCCATGTACGAGGAGCAGTTCTACGACGCCTCCGCCCAGCCGCTGACCACGAGCTACCTCGACTTCTCGCTGCCGTCGTCCGTCGAGGTCCCGCCGGTCGAGCTCTTCCACCTGCAGTCGCCGAGCCCGCTGAACCCGCTCGGCGCGAAGGGCGCCGGCGAGGGCGGGACAATTCCCGCCCCGGCCGCCATCGCGAACGCCGTCGAGGACGCGCTGCGCCCCCTGGGTGCGCGGATCAACGAAATGCCCGTCACTCCCCCGAAGATCGTCGGGGCCATCACCGCCGCCCGCTGCTAACCGCCGCCGCCCAACGAAACGAGTTCCCTCATGCAACTGGAAAGTGCGTTCAAGGTTCCCGTCCCCGTCGACGTGGCCTGGAACACGCTGCTCGATTACCCGCGGCTCGCGCGCTGCATGCCCGGCGCGACCGTCACCGAGGTAACGGGCGACGACGTGCTCGGCCAGGTAAAGGTGAAGCTGGGGCCGGTGTCCATCACCTACCAGGGCAAGGTCACCTTCACCGAGAAGGACGAGGCGCGCCACCGGATCGTCGCGTCCGCCGCCGGCCGTGAGGTCCGGGGCAGCGGCACGGCCAGCGCGCAGGTCACCGCCGTCATGACCGACGCCGGCGGCGCCACCGAGGTCAGGGTGCTTACCGACCTGAACATCACCGGCAAGCCCGCTCAGTTCGGCCGCAGCGTGGTCGCCGAGGTCAGCGAGCGGCTCATCGGCCAGTTCGCCGAGAACCTCGCCCGCGAACTGGAGACCGGCAAGTCCGGCACCGTCACCGGCGCCAGCGGGACCGCCGCCAGCGGGACCACGCCGGCAGGCGCAACTGCTCCGGCGGAACAGGCCACTCCGCAGTCCGCCCCTCCCGCGGGTGATTCCCTGGACCTGCTCCGCCTCGTCGGCGGTCCCGTCGCCAAGCGTCTCGCCCCGGTGCTGACCGTGCTGACCACGCTGGCCGCAATCGCGCTCGTGCGCCGCCTGCGGAGAGGACGGCCGTCGTGACCACGGAGACGGCCGCCGCCGCGGCGGGCACCGGGACCGCGCGGGACGACGCCGGCATCGAGATCGGCGTCAACGAACGGCCCGGCTTCCTGGCCACGATCGGACTCGGATTCCAGCACATCCTCGGGCTCGCCGGGCTCCTGCTCTTCCCCGCCCTGGTCGGCAAGTCGTTCAGCCTGCCGCCGCACCAGGTCGCTTACCTCTACGGAATCACGTTCATCACCTCGGGCGTCGTCGTGGTCCTGCAGGCGGTGGGGCTGCTGCGGCTGCCGGTCGTACAGGCGCCGTTCGCCGGGATCTTCGCCGCGCTGCTCGTGGTGGGGCACCAGACGAGCCTCGGAACGGCCTTCGGCTCGCTGGTCGTCGCGTCGCTGATCTGGACGGTCCTGTCCGTGCCGCTGAGGCGCTGGTCGGTGGTGGCCCGGCTGTCCCAGCGCATCAGCAATCCGATCGTGTCCGGCGTGATCCTCCTGATCATCTCCACGCAGCTCGCTACCATCGTGCTGCCGTCCTACTTCGGAACGCCGGGGGCGTCCGGCGCTTTCCCCTGGATCAACCTGCTGTGCGCTGTCGTCGCGCTGGCCCTGGTCGTCATCGGCATCCGCGGCCGGAGCAAGATCGTCCGCCGGGGCGCGGTGCTCTGGGGGGTCATCGCCGGAGCCGTGCTCTACACCCTGCTGGCGCCCACGCAGTGGGGCAGCGTGACGCACGCGAGCGCGTTCGAGGGATTCCGGTGGATGCCGTTCGGCTTCGGGGTCAACGGCGTCGCGGTGGCCATCTTCTTCGTCGCCTGGTTCCCGGCGATCTCGGAGTCCATCGCCACCTATGGCCTGATCGCCGACTGGACCGGCGAGAAGCTGCCGCCGCACCGCATCGCGCAGGGCATATTCGGCGAGGTGCTCGGGTCGACGCTGGGCGCGCTGTTCGGCGGGCTGCCCGCGATGGCCTACCCGGCCAACGTCGGCATCCTGAAGGTGACCCGCGTCGCATCCCGCTGGGTCACCTTCGCCACCGGGCTCATCCTGGTCATCCTCGGCGGCTTCGGGTACTTCGACGCGCTGCTCGTGGCCATACCGGAGCCCGTGCTCTCCGGTGCCACCACGGTGCTGTTCGGCCTGATCTTCGCCGCCGGCCTCGAGGTCCTCGGGCGGGTCCGCTGGTCACAGGACGCCATGATCGCCGCCGGCCTGCCGGTCATCGTCGGTCTCGGGCTGCTGTTTACGCCCGCGACCACGACGAACGCGCTCCCCGGATGGCTGGGGCTCCTGGTCGGGCAGCCGCTCGTAGTGTCCGTGGTCATGGCACTCGGGTTGGTGATGTTCCTCGGCCAGCACAGCCGCGCAGCCGACACGGCCTGACAGGCGACGCCCGTCGTGTCGCCGGCCTTCCGGCGGCTGCACGACGGGCCTCTAGGCAACATCGTCAGACCACGAACTCAATGTGATGGAAGGCGACCGCCGAGTAGGGTCTCGACCATGGCTGCCTCATGGTCTCCGGACGAACTGCGTCTCATGAATGCGGCCGGGGAGGTGCGGATCGCTGTCAAAGGCTCCGACGGCAGCCTGCGGCGATGGGTGCCGATATGGGTCGTGTGCGCCGGCGGGCAGGTGTACGTGCGGACCTGGTACCGACGGGACACCGGCTGGTTCGGTCATGCTCTGCGTTCACGCCGGGCCCGTATCCGCGTGCCGGGTCTGGAAGCCGACGTCACCATCGAGGACATCGGCGACGCGTCGGCCCAAGTCACCACCGACGTCGACGCCGCCTACCGCACCAAGTACGGCCGTGGTGGCGCCGGCTCGATGGTGACAGCCACGGCCGCGGCGACCACACTGCAGCTCAACCACGAGTAGTGCGGGGACATTCACCGTGGGCGTTGGTTTAGCGACGTACCCCGGGGTTCGCCTCTTCCTCGATATGGCTCAGGAACCGATCGATTAGACGCTTCTGGCGCTGGCCGTCGGCCAGCGCTTCGCCAAGGATCTTCTCAGCGAGTTCAACCGCCGAGTTGCCCAAGTCGGCCTTTAGCCGACGGATCGCTTGCCGCCGCTCGGCCACCAGCCGGGCCTGGCCACGGGAGATGATCTCTTCGGCCCTTGCCCCGGCCTCAGTCGATGCTCCGTCGACGATCTCCCTCCGCTGCTCTTCGGCCTGGGCACGCAACTGCCCGGCCTGGTGGCGGGCGTCGGCCATCGCCGTCTTGTAGGCGGTCTGCGCTTTCTCGAGGAGCTGCTTGGCCTCCTGGCGGTCGCTCACCAGCTTCCGCGCCATTTCCTGCCGCGCGGTCATCGCCTGCTGCACGGGCGGGATGACGTACCGCCACAGAACCCCGAGGACAATGATGAACGCCGCCAGTTCAACGACGAAGGTCATGTTCGGAATCAGGAAGTTGCCGCCTGCAAGTGCGTGTGACATGGCGTGCACTTAGACTGACTTGCCGAACACGAACACGAACAGGGCCATGAATGCGAGGTTGATGAAGTACATCGCCTCGCACAGGCCGACCGTGGTGAAGAAGATCGTGAACAGGCGGGTCTGCGCTTCCGGCTGCCTGGCGACACCGTTGATGGTGGCGCTACCGGCGAGACCGTCGCCGATCGCGGCGCCAATGGCACCCCCGCCGAGCAGGAGGCCGCCGCCGATGAACGCGCCCGCGGCTTCGATTGCCTTTTCCATGTCTGTTGCGGCCACTGGGCCCTCACTTCCGACTTTGCATGAATACTACGTAACTGGCCTTGGGAGGAAGCGTCAGTGAGCCGCCTCCTCCTCCTTGGACTCCAAGGCGAATCCAAAGTAGAGAATGGTCAACAGGGCGAAGATGCCCGCCTGAATCAGGCCGATGAACATATCGAAGAGGTCCCAGGCGGCTTCACCCAGCGCTGGTGTGATGTAGAACGGCAGCAGGGCAATCACTGAAAGCATGATGCCGCCGGCCAGTATGTTCCCGAAGAGCCGCAGTGCCAGCGTGAACGGACGGACGATTTCTTCGATGAGGTTGAAGGGGGCGAGCCAAGCGGGGCGCCCGGGCGGGAAGAACACGTGCTTGATGTAATGCCTGAACCCCGCGTGGCGCACACCGTTCACGTGCGCCCAGATGATGACAAGCAACGCTAGGGCGTAGGTGAAGTTGACATCGGCGCTTGGCGACCGTACGTATCCGTCACTGGGCAGGAGTTCCAGCCAGTTAGCGACGAGAATGAAGACGAAGATAGTCACGGCAAGCGGCACCATGAAGGGCGACGGCTTGCCGATGTTCTCCTCAACCTGGGCCTCGATAGTCTCGACGATGGTCTCCCACAAGACCTGGACCTTGGTCGGCACGGCCTTGGTGACGCTTAGACGCAGCGCGAGGCCGAGTCCGATCACGATCACGCCCGCGATAGCTGTGGTCCAGATCGTGTCGATGTTCAGCGCGAAGCCGAAGAGGGTCACGGTCCTGTGAACGCCGACTTCGATGTTCACGGAGGCGAGAATGTGATGGCTCATCCGCGCAACTGCCTCACCATCGCGCCAGCCGTACTGCCCATCATCAGCAACTGAAAGACAGCCAGACCGATCAGGACAGTGAAGCCCTGCGGCCGGAACGCAAAGGCGATCAAAAGGGCGATCGCGGTCAGCACCCCCAGCCGCTGGAGCACCCCGAACGTCAGAGCACGCTTATTCGGGTTCTCCATCTGCGTGAACTTCGCAGCCTGAGCGATCACCATGCGGCTGTTTATAAACCCCATGAACAGGCCCACGCAAAACGCGGTCCCCGCTACGGGATACCCCAGAACGCTGAGCACAATGAGCCCGGTGAGCCCGGCGATGGGGCATACGACAAGGACCAACCGATAGCGTCTGCCCACGTCCACGAGGGCTTGGCGGCTCACGTTGCCAACCTCCAGTCAGTCTTTGAGGTACTTGCGTAATTGCTTATAGGTGCCAAAGGCTCCGCAGGCGATGCCCGACACCATGCCGATGAGCAGCAACGCGGGGGTGGTCCCGAGCTGACGGCCGACCGGGTGATGTGCTTGAGCCTGGGCATGTCCGGCCTCCTTTCATCGGTGCCCGCCGCTCAGCGAGCCGTCTCCCAGCTTCTTTACGATTCCTTTGCACTGCTTTTACTTTTCGGCATGATCGTAACATCAACGAGGCTTGCGAGTAAAGGGCGAGTAAAAGCTGGCAAAAGAGATGTGGTGAAGTGGTGCCGAACGGGTTGACCGGGTTGACC
Organism: Trebonia sp.; assembly: GCA_033854775.1. Classification (GTDB taxonomy): domain Bacteria; phylum Actinomycetota; class Actinomycetes; order Streptosporangiales; family Streptosporangiaceae; genus Trebonia. The sequence goes on along the minus strand of JAWWPV010001004.1, from coordinate 537 downwards.
GCACGCAGGCGCCCTTCAGCCTCCAGCCGGGCAAGGATCGCGGGACGTTCAGCCCGCTCGAACGGGACCAGCCGGGCAACAAGCGTTCCGTGCGCGGCGACCTCGGACTAGTGGCAGACCGTCGGCGGACGCTTTCCCGGCTCGTGTCCTGCTGGTATCCGGATGAGTATGCGGCCACGCTAAATGCTGCAATACCATGCGTAGCGTGCCTGGGTCGCTGCTGGTCGAGTACGCAGAAGGCGGCTTCGTCACCCTGGTGCCCGGGCAGGTCTGCCAGATCGGCAGGGATCCGGCTGCGGACGTTGTGGTCGATGTGCCCGGGGTCTCCTGGCGGCACGCGGAGCTGCTGGTAACCGCCGGGCAGTGGCTGATCCGGGACCTGGGCAGCACCAACGGCACGTTCTGCGCCGGGCAGCTGGTGCGCCGCATGAAGGTGGCTGGCAACGTCCAGTTCCGGCTCGGCGACCCGGCGGCAGGGCCGCTGCTGTCGTGCCGGGTCGCCGGTTCCGTGCCCGCGCGGGCCGCCGCGGGGCCGGC
>JAWWPV010001003.1:0-3013 GCA_033854775.1 Trebonia sp. | reverse complement strand
GAACAGCGGCTCGCCGGACACGACGTCGACGTAGAGGCCGGGCTCCTTGTTGTCCCAGTACTCGTTCCGAAACGGCGGCTCGGTGCCGTTCTTCTGCGTGACCCGGTCCGGCTCCGGCGTCAGCCGGGCGACCGCCTCGGGGTCCTTGCGGTAGTCGTCGGTCATGTCAGCTCCCTGGTCCGCGGTCCCGCTGGCGGCGGGACGACCCGCGCCAGGTGCAACCGGGAGCTGGCCGCCGTTATGTCCTATAGTCCGATTGACTACATGTCGATTATCTACCTATTATGAGCGCATGGTCGAACCACCGATGCGGGAACCCACGTTCTACTTGCTGACCGCGCTGCTGCGCGGGCCGTTGCACGGCTACGCGATCATGAAACGGGCCGAGGAACTGTCCGGCGGGCGGGTCAGGCTGGCCACCGGCACGCTCTATACCGCGCTCGACCGGCTCACCGCCGAGGGGCACGTCCAGCTCGTCAGCGAGGAGCGCGTAGGCGGGCGGGTCCGCCGCACCTACGGGCTCACCGAGAGCGGGTCTGCCGCCCTGCGCGCGGAGGCCATGCGGATGGCCGAGGCGGCGGAACTAGTAATTGGCCAGGCCCGGGAGACGAAGCCCAGCCCGCTGACCCGGAAACTGAGGACGACATGAGCGAGGGCGGACACGGCGACGCGGGCCGGCTGGAGCGGCGGGCCCGGTGGCTGCTGCGGGCTTACCCGGCGGCCTACCGCGCGGACCGGGGCGAGGAGATCATCGGCACCCTCCTGGAGGCGGTTCCGCCCGGCCGGGACTGGCCGCCGTCCCGGGAGGCGGTCGCGCTTGTCGCCTCGGGCCTGCGCGCCCGCCGGACGGCCAACCTGCGCCAGGGACTGGCCGCGAGCCTGCGCCAGGTGGCCGTGGCGGGCGCCGCGGTGTACCTGGTCCAGCTTCCCGCCCTGGGACTTGGCGCGGTCGTCTGGTCCGCGCGCAGGGGGCACCTGCCGCTCCTCTTCTGGAACTATGCATGGCTTTTCTACGTGCTCGGCGTCCTGGCGCTGGTGATGCTCGCGGCGGGCTGGTCCGGGCGGCGCGGGCTCGTGGCCGCCGGTGCCGCCGCTGCCGTGATCGCAGCGGTGAGCTTCACCGTCATCAGGCAGGAGTGGGACCTGATGGTGGTGCTGGCCGACTTCATCGGGCCGCCGGTCGTGGTGTTCCTGCTCTTCGCCCGGCGTATGGAGCGGCCGCCGCTGTCCCTGCTGTGGCTGCCGGGCCTGGCCCTGGGGGCGGCACTGGCCGAGTCGCTCGCCAACACCGCCCCGGCCCTCTTCGCCGCGACGACGGCCGGGACGACACTCCTGTCCCCGTACACCACGGGCCTGTCCCTGGTCACGGTGCTCGTGGCCGTCTGCTGGCTGGCAACCGACGTCCGCCCGCTGGCCAGCCTCGTCCTCGCGTTCACGGTGAGCCGGGTTGTCTACGGTTTCGCGTATGGCCGCCCGTTGGTTATGGTCGGGCCCGCCGTGATCACCCTAGGGATCACGGCTTCGCTCGTGGCCGCCTGCGCCCTCGCCTGGCTGCTGCGCCGGCGCATCCACGCTTCCCCGCCAATGACCAGCGGATGTCGGTCTCGAGCTCGGTGACGCTGGCGCCCGACTTACCGATCCCGTGACCCAGCGGGTGGCGCGGGCAGGCGCTGCTCGGTGCTGGCCAGCCGGTCCGCGAACGGCTGGAGTTCCCGCTTGACGGCTTCGGCAAGCGCCGTCGCCGCGGTCCCCGATGCGGCAAGCCCGCTGCCGGAGGCCGCGGCGCCCTGGCCCCGGCCTTGCGCCCGCGCCTGCCAGTACTGGATCCCGGCCAGCGAGGCGGTGACCGTCCGCCTCGCCTGCCGCCTCACTTAAGCGTTGCATAGGAGGTACGCTTTGTGTAGCGTACGTGCAACGGTATGAGGAGGCTGCATGGACTCGCAGTTCTTGGACACGAGCCTGCACGATCGGCTGCACGCGGATTGGATGAAGGATCCGGAATACCGGGAGGCGTACGAGCGGGCCGCCCGTCAGGTCGCGCAGGTCGACGCCGTGATCAACACCCTTGATGCGCTCAGGGTCGATCTCGGCATGTCCAAGGCAGAGCTCGCCCGCCGAGTAGGGCGGAACGCGTCAAGTGTGCGACGACTCTTCACCGCCAGCGGCGCGCGCCCGGAACTATCCCTGATCGTAGCCCTCGCCGACGCTCTCGATGCGGAGGTGCGCATCGTGCCTCGCAAGCGGAGATCCCACCGCGTGACGACCGAACTCCACTCGCCTCAGAGTGTCGCCATCACCGGGTAGACGTTAGTGCTACTTTTTGTGTCATGTCGCTCAAGAAGAGGAACAGTGGCCTGAAGCGTCCGGCCATCGCCGTCATTACCGGCATGCGGAAGCCATGGCGGACGACCTTCTCGGAAGGCGAGTACCAGCGCGTCCGAGCATTTGGCAACGAGCATCAGCAGAACTATCCGCGCCGGATAGCCACGTAGCCTCCGATGTCATTGGGTCGGCCGTCCTTGGTCACCCTGCCGGGGCTGCGGCTGCTGGAGCACGTAGCCGGCTGTGACCGCACCCGAATCCTGACGTCATCCCGCCATTGGCATTGATCTATCCGACTTACCGATCCCGTGACTCAGCGGGTGGCGCGGACAGGCGCTGCTCGATGCTGGCCAGCCGGTCCGCGAACGGCTGCAGCTCCCGCTTGACGGCTTCGGCAAGCGCCGTCGCCGCGGTCCCCGATGCGGCAAGCCCGCTGCCGGAGGCCGCGGCGCCCTGCCCCTGCCCCCGCGCCTGCCAGTACTCGATCCCGGCCAGCGAGGCGGTGACCGTCCGCCTCGCCTGCCGCTCATCGACGCCGAGGCCGCGCAGTATCTGCCCGCCGGCGCCGTCGGGCTCGGAGATCAGCCCGAGCAGCAGGTGCTCGCAGCCGGTGTAGTTGTGCCCGAGCGCGTTCGCCGCGGTGACGGCACCGACGAGCGCGGTGCCGAGTGGTCCGCTGATGCGCGGGCTG
>JAWWPV010001002.1:0-5730 GCA_033854775.1 Trebonia sp. | reverse complement strand
GGCATCCTCGGCACCACTCAAGCCGCCGTTAACAGCGCGCTCATCCGGGCCCGGGCCGGGCTCCGCACCGACCGGGACCCGCACGACGTGCCGGTTCCCAAGTCCCCCGCGGAGGCCGCCATCGTCGATCGGTTCGACAGCGCGTTCGAGCGCTTCGACCTGGACGAACTGGTCGCGCTCCTGACCGACGACGCCAGGCTCTCCATGCCGCCAGAACCCGCCGAGCACCGGGGACCCCAGCCGATCGCCGGATTCCTCCTGGAATCCCACTCGGGCCAGGAGCTCAAGTTCCTCCCCACCCGGGCCAACGGCCAGCCCGCCCTCGTCCTCTACCTCCCCGACCCCAGCGCGCCGCTCTGGCGGGCCTGCGGCCTGATCGTGCTAACGCTGCGGGGCAGCCAGGTCCACGCGCTTACCCGCTTCGCGGACCGGGGGCTCCTCGCCCGCTTCGGGTTCCCCCGCACGCTGCCGCGAGGCTGACCAGCGTTAAGCCAGGCGGCCAGGTCACAAGAACTTCACGCTGATTCTGCCGGTTTCCCAGGATCCGCGGGATCATCCCTGGCCACCCGGTTAAGGTCCAGGTCAAATTCCGCGACGACCTCGTCGCGTAGCTTGAGCGCCCCGAAGAGCCCCTTGTACGGCGTAATCCCGAAAGCCGACTGGACTATCGTGGCGCTTCCCCGGTAGTGGCCAGGCGCGGGCGCGCTCACTTGCAGCCGGGCGGGCTGTGATCTGCCGTTAAGTGTGACCGTCCCCTCAATCGCGCCGCCGACGGCCGAGGGAATGATCCGGGACGAACTGAACCTGCCTATGGCCTGGCCGCCGCTGGTGAGGATCTTGCGCGCGGTCGCCTCGATGTCCCTGCGATCCGCGTCCGTGAGCGGGCGGGCGCCGCCTGACCCCTCACGGACAGCAAGTGAGCCGAGATCAAGCTCGGCGGTAACCTTGGCCGCCGGAATACCGCCGTCGGCCTCGCCGGGGACCTCAATCCGCGCCGACCAGCGGATGACCTCAAGCGTCAGGTCGTGGCCAGCCATCGCGGCGAGGCCGGCGCGACTCGTCTTGATGACCACGCGACCGGCGTCGGGCCCAACTCGGAAATCACCTGCGATGACAGCCACCGCCCCACCGTAAGCGGGCGGGCACCCGGTCGTCTACCCGCGGGAACCAGCAGGATCGGTGCTCGCCGCGGATCAGGGGAACGGGATGTCGCCGAAAAGCTCGTGAATGCGCCGCAGGTCACGCAGCCGCGGCTCGGTGGTCCCGCCTACCCACCGGCTTACCGTCTTCACCGAGACACCGAGCTGGCGTGCGGCCGCCTCCATGGTCATGCCTTCCCTGCGCAGCACGCCGGCCATCCAGTCGGCGAACGACGGCGCGGCGCTGTCGAGCGCGGCGCCTGCCTCGCCGGGCGCCGCGGGCTGCTCCTCGGCCCTGAGAAAGGACGTCAGCGCGTCCAGGCCCGGCGTCGTCCCGAACGGGGTGCCTGAGCGGAGCACGTCAACCTCGACGTGATCAGGAAAGATGCGGAAAGAGACGTTGATCGCGCCGGTCGGGCCGGCCGCCTCGAGCAACGCCGCGGCCACGGTCTGGCCCACTTCGCGATTGTCTTCCTCCGACAGCGGCGACTGGGCCAGGCAGCGGCGCACGAAATCCCGGATATCCGGGATGGAAGACGGCCGGGCGGGGAAGGTCTGCGACACGACAACGACCGGCACGACCTCGATGTTGTTGCTGATCGAGACGTCTGGCTTGTCCATCGGCACCGTCCGGTCGGATTGATCACCCACGCTCGCCGGCATCAGTCACGGCGTGATCATGAGGGTACGTGGATCGGGGCACGACGGGCGAATCGGTCCAGGTAGACATGTTTGTCCGTCCGGGGGACTGTTCTGTCTTGTAGTCGTGGGGTACCAGGATTACGATGTTGAAAACCGGCGGGTGGATCGCCCGCAGCCGGCCTGATGAGTATGTGATGAGCGGTGAACGTGGCGGCAAGTACCGCCAACGAACTGCTGGGTCACGGCGAGAACGGTCTCGCGTGACCCAGGGATACCGCAGTGCCGGACCCGGCTCACCCCGGCGCGCAGCCGACGGCCAAGTCCGTGACGCACACCCGCGCGAATCAGGCGAACCAGGGGAATCCTCGCGGCCAGTGGGCGCGCCCCCGATTCGCGGGCAGCTAGCCAGACGCGCGAACCCAAGCGCCCGCTCGTAAGCGCGGGCAGCCTACCGAAGGGTGGCACGCTATGACGCAGGAGGAGCCTGTCGTCCACATTCTCTGGATGAACGGAGGCCTTGGCTGCGACGGGGACTCGGTGGCGCTCACCGCCGCGACTCAGCCCAGCATCGAGGAGATCGTTCTCGGCGCCCTGCCGGGACTCCCCAAGGTCGCGGTGCACTGGCCGCTGATCGACTTCGAGTGCGGCCCCGAGCAGGGGGCTGACACCTTCATCGAGTGGTGGCACAAGGCCGACAGGGGAGAACTCGATCCGTTCGTCCTCGTCGTCGAGGGATCCATCCCGAACGAGTCGATCAAGTCAGAGGGCTACTGGTGCGGGTTCGGAAACAACCCGGAGACCGGTCAGCCGATGACCACGAGCGAGTGGCTGGACCGGCTGGCCCCGAAGGCCACCTGCATCCTGGCCGTCGGGACGTGCGCCACCTACGGCGGGATCCACGCCATGGCGGGCAACCCCACGGGTGCCATGGGCGTACCCGACTACCTGGGATGGGACTGGACGTCAAAGGCCGGCCTGCCGATCGTCTGCGTACCGGGCTGCCCGACCCACCCGGACAACCTGTCAGAGACAATCCTGTACCTCCTGTACCAGGTCGCGGGGCAGGCGCCGATGATCCCGCTGGACGAGGCGCTGCGGCCGCGCTGGCTGTTCGGTGCCACCGTGCACGAGGGCTGCGACCGGGCCGGCTACTACGAGCAGGGCCAGTTCGCAGGCGAGTACGACTCGCCGAAGTGCCTGGTCAAGCTGGGCTGCTGGGGGCCCGTGGTCAAGTGCAACGTACCGAAGCGCGGCTGGATCAACGGCGTCGGCGGCTGCCCGAATGTCGGCGGCATCTGCATCGCCTGCACGATGCCCGGGTTCCCCGACAAGTTCATGCCGTTCATGGACGAGCCGCCGGGCGCGCGCGTTTCGACGGCGGCCAGCGGCATGTACGGCTCGGTCATCCGCACCCTCCGCGGGGTCACCGCGAAGACCCTGGACAAGGAACCGAAGTGGCGCACGAAGGGCCCTGACCTACTCACCGGCTACCAGAAGACGTGGTGATCGAGATGACGACGACCTCTGGCAAGAACGAACTGACCGAGATGGCCTGGGATCCGATCACGCGGATCGTGGGCAGCCTGGGTATCTACACGAAGATCGACTTCAAGGCCAAGACGGTCGCGGAGTGCCATAGCACGTCGTCGATCTTCCGCGGGTACAGCATCTTCATGAAGGGCAAGGACCCGCGGGACGCGCACTTCATCACCAGCCGCATCTGCGGGATCTGCGGGGACAACCACGCGACGTGCTCGGTCTACGCGCAGAACATGGCCTACGGGGTCCGCCCGCCGCACCTAGGCGAGTGGATCATCAACCTGGGTGAGTCAGCGGAGTACATGTTCGACCACAACATCTTCCAGGAGAACCTGGTCGGGGTCGACTTCTGCGAGCGGATGGTAGCCGAGACCAATCCCGGCGTGCTCGAGCTCGCCAACCGGACCGAGTCGCCGCACGCGGCCGAGCACGGGTACAAGACCATCGGTGACATCATGCGCTCGCTGAACCCGCTGGAAGGCGAGTTCTACCGTGAGGCGCTTCAGGTCAGCCGCTCCACCAGGGAGATGTTCTGCCTGATGGAAGGCCGCCACGTGCACCCCTCCACGCTGTACCCGGGCGGGGTGGGCACGGTGGCGACGGTGCAGCTGTTCACCGACTACCTGACCAGGCTCATGCGCTACGTGGAGTTCATGAAGCGGGTCGTTCCGATGCACGACGACCTGTTCGACTTCTTCTACGAGGCCCTGCCCGGGTACGAGGAGGTGGGCAGGCGGCGGGTGCTGCTTGGCTGCTGGGGCAGCCTCAACAACCCCGAGTACTGCGACTTCACCTACCGGAACATGGCCGACTGGGGCCGCAAGATGTTCGTTACGCCCGGCGTCGTGGTCGACGGCAAGCTGGTCACCACCAGCCTCGTCGACATCAACCTGGGCATCCGGATCCTGCTCGGCCACTCGTACTACGAGGACTGGGAAGACCAGGAGATGTTCGTCACCCACGACGAGCTTGGCAACCCGGTCGACCGCCGGCACCCGTGGAACCAGCACACGATCCCGCGCCCGGCCAAGCGCGACTTCGACGACAAGTACAGCTGGACCATGTCCCCGCGCTGGTTCGACGGGAAGGACCACCTGCCGCTGGACACCGGCGGCGGCCCGATCGCCCGCCTGTGGTCGACCGCGCTGGCGGGCTTGGTGGACTTCAACTACGTGAAGTCCACCGGGCACAGCGTGCTCATTAACCTGCCAAGGACCGTGTCCAAGCCGGAGACCACCTTCGAGTGGAAGATCCCGGTCGACAAGCAAGGCAAGCCGCTGTCCAACGCCATCGAGCGGGACCGCGCGCGTACCTACTTCCAGGCCTACGCCGCCGCGTGCGCGCTGCACTTCGTCGAGCAGGCCCTCGCCGAGATCCGGGCGGGGCGCACCAAGACCTGGGAGTCCTTCAACGTCCCGGAGGAGGGGTACAGCTGCGGCTTCACCGAGGCGGTCCGCGGTGTCCTGTCGCACCACATGGTGATCAAGGGCGGAAAGATCGCGAACTACCACCCGTACCCGCCAACCCCGTGGAACGGCAGCGTCCGTGACACTTACGGGACGCCGGGGCCGTACGAGGACGCGGTGCAGAACACCCCGATCTTCGAGGAGAACACGCCGGAGAACTTCAAGGGCATCGACATCATGCGCGCGGTGCGGAGCTTCGACCCGTGCCTGCCCTGTGGCGTGCACATGTACCTCGGCAACGGCAAGGTGCTGAACACGGCGCACTCGCCGACTGGAGTGCCGCTGGCGACGTGACCGGAATCGGTGGTAAACCGCTGGAAGGAGTGCAGATGGCCGCACGCCGCGACGCGCACGCCACGGGTGAGCGGGTGGAGGGCCTGCTCGCGGAGCTGCGTTCGCGCGCCGGCCCGCAGGCCTCCGACACCGCCGAGGAACTGGTCGGCTGCCTGGTTGAGCTCTACGGCGCCGGGCTGACCGAGATCGTCAGGATCCTCGGCGAGGACTCGGACGCGGGACCACGACTGCTCGACCGGCTCGCGGCCGACCCGCTGGTGGAGAGCCTGCTGCTCGTCCACGACCTGCACCCGGTCGACACCGGCACCCGCGTCCAGCGGGCCCTCGACCAGGTCCGTCCCAGCCTGGGATCGCACCCGGGCACGCTTGAGTACCGCGGTATCGATGACGAGGGCGTCGTCCACCTCCGCCTTGAGCTGAGCGGCCATGGCTGCGGGTCCTCGGCCCCGGCCGTCCGGGAGGCCATAACGGAGGCGGTAGCCGGAGCGGCGCCGGAGACAGCCGGCGTTGACGTCGAGGAGGCCGAGGCCCCGGCCGAGCTGCCGCTGCTGCAGATCATGCGGCGGCCGACGGCGGCCGGCGGTGCCCGGTGACCGGGGCCGGGGCGACCGGGCTGCGGCGCTTCGCACGTCGGCCGCCCGGCATCCCGC
>JAWWPV010001001.1:0-2996 GCA_033854775.1 Trebonia sp. | reverse complement strand
CGAGCCGAGCAGGGTGAGGAAGTTCTCGTAGTCGGCGATGTTGAGCCACAGCGCGCCCGCCGTGGTCAGCGCGGTGATTACCCCCGCCAGGACGCGCCGGTCCCACAGCGGCCGCAGGTTCTGTATCGAGATCGCGGTGGAGTACACGTCCGCGAACGACTGGTCGAGCTCCCGTGCCGCCAGGATGGCGAAGGCGAGTGAGCCGACCGGCAGCGCGATGAACGCGCCGAAGATGTCGTTGGAGTTCCCGTGCGCGACGGTGACGAGCGCGAGCAGTCCGATGACGTAGCAGAGCACCTGGGTGAGGCTGTAGCCGGCCATCGCGCCAGCGAACGCCGCGCGCGTGCTGCGGGAGTGCCGCATGTAGTCGGCGGCTAGCGGCGCGAACGAGATGGCGACGGCGACCACCGTGTCGGTGGCCGCCCAGTAGCCGGACCACGTCCCGTGCGTGAAGGCGGGCAGCGGATGCCGCAGTAGCTGGATGAACAGGTAGCACATCACGATGAGCACGGCGGCGGTGGCGTATCGCCGCAGCACGCGGATGGCGCCGAGCGGCCGGATGGTCAGCAGCGCGGTCAAAACCCCAGCGATCAGGACATATCCCCATTTGGGAACGGCGGGCGCCACCGTATGCGCGGCCGTCGCGATCGTCACAAGCTCGAAGATGCTCCAGCCGAAGAGCTGCAGGATGTTCAGCGCGGTGGGCAGGTAGGACACCCGCGTACCGAACAGCCCGCGGAGCAGCACCATGGCCGGCGCGCCCGTCTGGGCACCGGGTACCCCGGAAAGCGCGAGCACCAGGGTGCCGAGCAGCGTGCCGACCACGATGGCGGTCAGCGCGGCGGCCAGTGACAGCTCAGGGGTTCCCGCGCCGCCCGGCTGCAGCACGAAGATCGCGCCGGTGAAGCCGAGCAGGCTGACCCCGAGGTTGCCCCACAGCCCGAACTGGTCGAGCAGGCCAAGCGACTGAGGCACCGGCTCGGCGAGCGTCCGCCCGACCTCAGAACGGCGGTCGCCAGGGACGGTGACGAAGGTGTTCTCGCCGGTACTGGCGGAATCGGTGGTCGCGGCCACGGCAGCCTCCCTACGCCGGAATTACCCGGACAGGTTCGGACGGTCGGCGGCGCGTGGGCCTGCCCCGCGGTTTCGCGGCGCGGCGGCCAGCCACCCTCTCAGCCCGGTCAGCCCGAGCTCCCGTGTATTGAGTTCCATGAATTCTAACCATTTCCGGCGGCGCGTGACGAGCCGGGGGCCAGTGGGGAACGGGCTACTCGTTCGATCCGTCGGCGTTGGCACTGCCGTCGGCGTCGGCGTCGGCGTTGGCGGACGGCCGCCCGGGGCGGCGCATCTGGCGGGCGCCGCCCGGCATCCGGCCCGCGTCCCCGAGGGCCCGGCGGAGCAGGAACTCGATTTGGGCATTGGTGGATCGCATCTCGTCGGCCGCCCACTTGGCGAGGGCGTCGTGGACGGCCGGATCGAGCCTGAGCAAGATACTTTTGCGTTCTGCCATGAGCGCGTCAGGAGTAGAGCGAGCCGGTGTTCACCACTTGCTGGGTGGCCTGTTCGCTGCAGAGCACCACAAGCAGGTTGGAGACCATGGCGGCCTTGCGCTCCTCGTCGAGCTCGACGACGTTCTCCTCGTCGAGGCGCTCCAGGGCCATCTTGACCATGCCGACCGCGCCCTCGACGATCTTGGCCCGCGCGCCGACGACCGCGCTCGCCTGCTGCTGGCGGAGCATGGCACCGGCGATCTCCGCCGCGTAGGAGAGCCGGGTGAGCCGGGTCTCGATGACCTCCACGCCGGCCGCCTGCACCCGGTTGGTCAGCTCGGTGGAAAGGCGCGCGGTGATCTCGTCGGCGTTCTCCCGCAGCGACATCACGCCCTCGACGCCCCGAGCGTCGTAGGGGTAACTGGAGGCGATGTGGCGCACGGCGGTCTCGGCCTGGATCGCGACGAACCTGAGGTAGTCGTCGACCGAGTAGGTGGCCTGCGCGGTGTCCCGCACCTGCCAGACGACCACGGCGGCGATCTCGATCGGGTTGCCGTCGGCGTCGTTGACCTTGGCCTGCGCGGTCTCCATGTTCCTGATCCTGGTGGAGACCTGGACCCGGTTGGTAAACGGGTTCACCCACTGCATCCCCGGCTCGCGGATCGTTCCGTCGTACTTGCCGAAGAGCTGGACGACGTGCGCCCGTCCGGGCGCGACAATCGTGAGGCCGCGCAGTGCGAAGGCGATGACGAGGGCGAGCAGGATGCCTACGACGATGAGCACCCCTTTCAGCGCCCCCGTGTGTACCGCGCCCTGCCAGAACGCGACAGCCGCCGCGGCCAGCGGGACGAGGCTGACCAGGAGCACCAGCGGGCCGGGCCTGTACCAGGCCGAGCGCTCGCGCATCGGCTGGCTGGGGGAGTAGATGGCCGCGTCGTGGACTTGAGCCTGGGCTGTCATGCTGCCCACCTCCGAGAAGAGATTCCCTGATACCTGCCGCTATCATACTGATATCAGTTTTTTCTGCAAGTACCTGTCCGTCCGCGCGTCGCGCCCTGCCCCCGCGAGGCCCCCGTTCCCCGTGGCCCCCGTTCCCCGCGGCCCCCGGTCATCGCCGCCCTTGGTCGCCCGGTATGCCTGGTTCGCCCGGTATTCGACGGCGCCGCCCGTAGCGTTAGTGCGGAAACTATTTTTATCCCGGAACTTTTTCACTCGCAGGAGCCCGGCTGGAAGTAAGCCGGCATTCGCCGCTGTCTGCGTCCGGGATGTGATACCGCGCCCCTGCCTGCCTGCGTGCCTGCCCGTGGCCGGGCCGGTGCCCTGCGGGCCGCCGGTGCCCTGCGGGGCGCCCGGACGCCCGCGGCCGTGATCGCGGGTCATCGCGGGGGAAAACCCCGCGAACCGGCGCCTCATCACCACAAAATAGAACAAACCGCCGGTCATAGTCCGGCCGTTAAATTACTGAGGGGTCAAAAATGGCGATATCCGCCCCCGATGACCCGCGAT
>JAWWPV010001000.1:0-4698 GCA_033854775.1 Trebonia sp. | reverse complement strand
GCCGGTTTCGGTGTCGCCGCCATCGGCATGACGACCCGGTACATCGGGAACGACTCGAACCTCAACGTCGAGAACTGCCTCCTGGACATCGGGGCAACCGTGCGGTACCTGCGCGAGCACGGCTACCAGCGGGTGGCCCTTGTCGGCAACTCGGGCGGCGGAACGGTGGTGCCTTACTACCAAGCCCAGGCCGAGCACCCGTCGGTGACCGCCCCGCCCGGCGGGGGCCCTGACCTGGCCACGGCCGGCCTGCTGCCGGCGGACGCGCTCGTGCTTTTCATGGCGCACCCGTCCCGCGCCCGGCTCAGCATGGAATGGCTCGACCCGGCCATCACCGACGAGTCCGCGCCCTTCAAGCGCGACCCGGATATCGATGCCTTCAACCCGCGGAACGGGCCGCCGTTCAGCGCCGAGTTCATCGCGCGGTACCGCGCGGCCCAGCTCGCCAGGAACCGGCGGATCACGGCCTGGGCGCAGGACCAGCTGGCCGTGCTCACGGGCGACGGCCACTGGCCGCGCGGGCTCGACGATCTCGCCTTCGTGGTGCACGGCACGTCCGCGGACCTGCGGTTCCTCGATCCCGCTATCGACGCGAGCGACCGCACCACCGGGAGCACCCTGTGGGGCACGCCCGAGGTGGCCAACTACCTGCCGGCCGGGGTCAGCCGGTACACGACGCTGCGCTCCTGGATCAACCAGTGGTCCGTCGACCAGACGCTCGGCAACGCCCTGCTCTGGCTGCCCAAGGTCGAGGCCCCTGTCCTCGTCCTCGGCGGCTCGGCGGACACCGGATCGCCGCCGGCCGTTTTCGGCCAGCTATACGACGCGGTCGAGATAGCCAAAAGGAAGCAGATCGTCCTTGACGACGCCACCCATTATTTCGAAGGACAGCCGGAAAAACTGCGCCAGGCCTGCGAGGCCATAGCCGCATGGTGACACGATCAATCGCGATACGTAAGGTCGCGGAAGCAGAAAGGAGAGCCGGATGAGCGTGGCCACCGAGGTCGCCTTTGCGGCAGAGCAGACCGGCGAGTACGCGCCGATTCGGCTGAACCACCTGGCTTATGTAACGCATGACACCGCGGCGACGGTCAAGTTCTGGACCGAGGTCATGCAAATGCCACTCGTCGAGGCGGTGATGCACGAACGCGTGCCATCCACCGGCGACCCGTTCCCTTACGTTCATTTCTTCTTCCGCATGCAGGACGGCTCGACCATCGCATTCTTCGAGGCGGTCGGCCTGCCCCCGCGGCCCGAGCCGGCTCATCCCGCTTACCGCGTCTTCGACCACCTGGCGCTTGAGGTAGGGACGCAGGCCGAGGTGGACGAATGGCGGGACAGGCTCGTCGCGCACCAGGTCGACATCATCGGCCCGGTCAATCACGGAATCATCTACAGCGTCTACTTCCATGACCCGAACGGCATCCGGCTAGAGATCACGACGCCGCTCGCCGCCGACTGGAACGACCGGCCGGAGGTCGCCAGGGACATCGTCGGATCGTGGCTCGAGGCCAAGCGCGAGGCAGAGGTCAGCGGCAGGGCCGCCGATGAGGTGCTGCGCCAGGCCATCGCCGCGCGCGACTCGCACGAGTGAAGCGCACAGCTGCGCCGCCGCGATCCAGCTCGAGGACCAGGTCGCCGAAGTACTCCGCCGTGGCCGCGGCGACCCGGGTTCCCGTCCTCGCCAACCTCACCGAGTTCGGCGTCACTCCCCTGTTCACGGTCGCCGAACTCGCCGCTGGCGGCGTGTCGCTCGCGCTCTACCCGCTCTCAGCCTTCCGTGCCATGAGCGCGGCGGCCGTCCGGGTGTTCGCGGCGATCCGCGCCGACGGTACGCAGGCGGGCGTGTTGCCGGAGATGCAAACCCACGCGGAATTGTACGACATCCTGGATTACGAAGCCTACGAGCGGCAGGCGGACCTGCGGGCGGCGGGGACCGGGTGAGTACGGTGCCCCGGCTGCGCATCGTCTTGATGCGCGGCGGGACCAGCAAGGGCGTATTCGTCAGGGACGGCGACCTGCCGGCGGCCGGGCCCGTCCGGGACGGCCTCCTGCTCCGGCTGATGGGCAGCCCTGACCCGATGCAGCTCGACGGCCTCGGCGGCTCGCATTCCAGCACCAGCAAGGTGGTGACGGTGTGCCAGAGCGAGCGGCCCGACACCGATGTCGAGTACCTGTTCGCGCAGGTGGGCACCGACCGGGCACACGTGGACTACCGGGGTAACTGCGGAAACCTGACGACCGCGGTCGGGCCGTACGCGATCGACGAGGGGCTCGTCCGGGCGAGCGACCCCGTCACGCCGGTGCGCATGCTGAACCGGAACACTGGCACCAGGATCATCGCCCACGTGCCGGTCACCGACGGACGGGCCGCCACCAGCGGCGACTGCGTGGTGGCGGGCGTCCCCGGCACGGGCGCGCCCGTTATCACCGAGTACCTGGACCCGGCGGGCGCCGTACTCGGCGCGCTGCTGCCCACCGGCAGTCCTCGCGACGTCGTGCGCGCGCCGCGTTCCCGCCCGGCCGAGGTCTCACTGGTGGATGTCGCCGGGCCTGTCGTGTTCGCCCGGGCGACCGACCTTGGTCTCGATCCGCTCCTGGCCCCGGTTGCCGCCAATGCCGACGCGGAGCTCCTCGGCCGGCTGGAGGAACTGCGGGCGGAGTGCGCCGTGCTGGCCGGCCTGGCCGCCGAGCGTGGCACGGCGCGCGCCGAGTCGCCCGCACTCCCCCGCCTCGCCCTGGTCGGCGACGGGCACCCGGACCGGCCCGGTGACTTCTCACTGCGCGTACTGTCCATGCAGCGCGTGCATCATGCCTGCCCGATGACCGTGCTACTGTGCGCCGCGGCGGCGACCCTGCTCCCGGGTACCGTCCCGCACGCGGCCGCGCGTCCGCGCGGAGGCAGGTCCGAGGGTGGCGGCACCGTGCTCGTCGCGCATCCCAAGGGGGTCGCGGCGGCGACGGTGCGCATGGGTGACGGAAGCGTGCGCTCGGTCAGCGTCACGCGGACGGCCCGGCGTTTGCTGGCCGGCGAGGCCTACCTCTCCTGATTCGGACCGAACAGATCGGACCGAAGGTGGAGCCACCGCTGCGGCGACAGGCCACCTGGTCAACGCCGGCGCCCGCTAACACGCGCTGTACCTGGCCCGGGGCCCGGGATGCCCGCCTGTGCGCGCACGCCGTCGATGTGCGCCCGCACCGTCTCCTCGAGCCCGGCGATCTCCCAGCCGAGCTCGGTCACCGCCCGGCTGTTGTCAAAGTACTCCGGGTAGGTCGGCCGCCGCTCCGGGGTCGGGAACTCGATCCGCGCGTCGGGGACGATCGACCGCACCACGTCGGCCAGCTCGGCCATGGTCACGTTGTGGCCGGACGCGAGGTACGTGCTGTGCGCGGGCGCGGCCCCGGTGATCAGCCGGGACAGCAGCACGGTCAGGTCATCGACGGCGATGACATTGTCGCGGGCGGCCGCGCCGTAAGGAACCAGCCCGGTCTCTCCCACCGCGACGCGCTCGATAAACCGCGACGGCCAGATGGTGCTGCCGGGCCCGAGAATCGACGAGGGCCTGACCTTCACGACTTCAAGGCCGTACAGGGCCGCGTAGCGGTCGCAGATGGACTCGTTGAGCGCTTTCATCCGCCCGTACATGCTCGCGGGGGCCAGGATCTCGTCCTCGGTGACCGGCCGCTCGCCGTACATGGCCTGCGGGCCGTAGGTGCCGACGGTGCTGAGGAAGGCGACCCGGCGCACCCCGAGTAGCCGCGCCGCCTCCAAGACGTTGGTGACTCCCGTGATGTTCACCTGGCAGGCCTGCAGGATGTCGCCGAACGTCGGCGACATCAGCTGGCCCATCATGTAGGACAGCAGCGCGACGCCGGTGACGTCGTGCTCCTTGACCAGCGCGAGAACCTGGTCGAGGCGCGTTATGTCCGCACGCGCGTAGCTGACGCCCGCAGCCGGCCCGGCCGGAGGCGGCGTCACGTCACACGCCACGACGGCGTGTCCCGCCGCCGCGAGTCGGCCGACCAGCCTCCGGCCGACGAGGCCGGAACTGCCAAGGACGAGCACGCTCATTGTTCCTGTTCCCTTCAGTTCGCCTGCGCGGGCAGGAGGATGGTCTGCGGTTCCGTGTAGTCGTCGAGCGCCTCGGTGCCGCCCTCCCGGCCGAACCCGGAGTTCTTGAACCCGCCGAACGGCCCGTAGGCGTCCAGCGGGCCGGGCGAGTTGACCGCGACGGACCCGGTCCTGATCCTGGCGGCCACGGCCTCGCCGCGGCCGACGTCGGCGGTCCATACCGCCCCCGCCAGGCCGTACTCGGAGTCGTTGGCCAGGGCGACGGCCTCGGCCTCGTCGTGGTACGGGATGACCGCCGCGACCGGCCCGAATATCTCCTCGCGGGCGATCGTCATGTCGTTGTCGACGCCGGCGAACAGCGTCGGCTGGACGTACCAGCCCGGCTCGATGGCCGGGCGGCCGCCGCCCGTAACCAGGCTGGCGCCCTCCTCAACGCCGAGCCTGATGTAGCGCTCGACGCGGTCGCGCTGCCGTCCCGAGATCAGCGGGCCGATATCGGTCGTCGCCGACGCCGGGTCGCCGACCCGCAGCGCGCGGGTCGCCTCCGACATCGCGCCGACGATCTCGTCGTGCCTGGCCGCCGGCACGAGGATCCGGGTCTGCGCGGCGCATACCTGGCCCGCGTT
>JAWWPV010000999.1:0-3914 GCA_033854775.1 Trebonia sp. | reverse complement strand
GATGGCGACTACCGACAGCACGTTGGACACGACCGACGACAGGGTGCCCACGATCGCCTGCTGCGCGCCCACCACGTCCCCGTCCAGGCGGCTGACCAGCGACCCGGTCTGCGCGCGGGTGAAGAACGCGAGCGGCTGGCGCTGCACGTGGTCGAAGACCTGGGTGCGCAGGTCGTAGATGATGCCCTCGCCGAGCCGGGAGGAGAAGTACCGGTTCACCACGCCGAGGAACGCGTCGAAGAGCGCGACGCCCACCGCCGTCAGCGCGACCACGAGGACGACGAGTTGATCCCGCTTGATGATGCCGTTATCGATCAGCTCGCGCAGCAGCAGCGGGTTGACGACCGTGATGCACGCGTCGATTGCCGTGCAGAACAGGAATATCGACAGCTGGACCCGGTACGGCCGCGCGTAGCGGGTGATCCGCTTGACCGTGCCCGGCTTGATTTTTTGCTTGGTGACGGACGGGTCCATCTTCATGCCGCGGGCCATCATGAACCCGGGGCCGTGGATCTGCACCATTCTCGTGATCGTAGTTTGCCGTACGGACCGCTACGGCATGGTTTTTCGCCGGGCGAACGCCCCCGCTGCCCGGCGGGCGCACGTCACTTCCTGGTGGCGCCGCCCCGGCCGCGCAGGGCCACGCCGGTCTCGGTGAGGATGCGGTGGATGAACCCGTACGACCGTCCGGTCGCGGTCGCCAGGGAGCGGATGGACTCGCCCGCGTCGTAGCGGGTCTTCAGGTCGGTCGCCAGTTTGCTGCGGTCCTCCCCGGTCACCCGGGTGCCTTTTCTGAGCGTTGTCGATTCGGCCACCTTTACCTCCCGTAAGGTATAGCACTCATTGCGTTACATCCCCTACCGCAATGATCACCTATCGGGGCGTCGTTGACCACCCGCATCGACGGGGATAGTTCGGCTTAGCCAAACAGAGACGAAATGGCATCCCCAGTGCCGGCCGGGCGGTGTCAGGCGAGAGCGACCAGGTCGGCGAAATCGGCGGACCAGGTGTCTTCTGTTCCCTCTGGCAGCACAATCACCCGCTGCGGTGAAAGCGCGTCCACCGCCCCCTCGTCGTGGGTGACGAGCACAATGGCACCGCGGTATCCCGCGAGGGCCGCGAGGATCTCCTCGCGGCTCGCCGGGTCCAGGTTGTTCGTCGGCTCGTCGAGCAGCAGCACATTCGCACCAGAAACAACAAGAAGCGCCAACGCCAATCGCGTCTTCTCGCCGCCGGAAAGGACGCCGACCGGCTTATCGACGTCGTCACCAGAGAAGAGGAATGAGCCAAGGACTTTCCGCTGCTCAGTGTCGGTGAGGTCGGGCGCGGCGGTGCGCATGTTCTCGATAAGCGACCGCTCGGTGTCCAGGGTCTCGTGCTCCTGCGCGTAATAGCCGAGCCTTAGCCCGTGACCTGGGAATACCTCTCCAGTGTCCGGCTTTTCCACGTCGGCGAGCAGCCGCAGCAGGGTGGTCTTGCCCGCGCCGTTGAGGCCGAGCACCACGACCCGGCTGCCCCGGTCGATGGCCAGGTCCACGTCGGTGAACACCTCGAGGGACCCGTAGGACTTCGACAGTCCCCTGGCCGTCAGCGGGGTCTTGCCCGACGGGACGGGATCAGGGAAGCGCAGCTTCGCGACCCGGTCGGCCTGCCGCTCGCTCTCCAGGCCGTCAAGCAGGCGGTCGGCGCGGCGCTGCATGTTCTGCGCGGCCTTGGCCTTGGTCGCCTTGGCGCCCAGCTTGGCGGCCTGCAACTGGAGCGCGGAGGCCTGCCGCTCGGCGTTGGCCCGCTCCCGCTTGCGACGGCGCTCGTCGGCCTCGCGCTGGGTGAGGTAGGCCTTCCAGCCGACGTTGTAGATGTCAAGGACGGACCGGTTGGCGTCCAGGTAGAAGACCTTGTTGACGACCTGCTCGACGAGGTCCACGTCGTGGCTGATGACCAGGAGCCCGCCACGGTAGGTCTTGAGATGGTCGCGCAGCCAGATGACCGAGTCGGCGTCGAGGTGGTTGGTCGGCTCGTCGAGCAGCAGCGTCTGCGCGTCGGAGAACAGGATCCGGGTCAGCTCAACGCGCCGGCGCTGGCCGCCGGACAGCGTGTGCAGCGGCTGCTGTAGCACCCGGTCGGGCAGCCCGAGGGATGCCGCCATGGACGCCGCCTCGGACTCGGCCGCGTACCCGCCAAGCACGGCGAGCCGGTCCGAGATGGTCCCGTAGCGGCGGATGGCCTTCTCCGCCTTGGCCGGGTCAGGGTCCGACATCAGCGCCTCGGCCCTGCGCATCTGGTCGCGCACCTCATCGAGGCCGCGCGCGGACAGGATGCGGTCAAGCGCGAGGACGTCCAGGTCCCCGGTCCTCGGGTCCTGCGGGAGGTAGCCGACGGTGCCCGAGTGCCGGACGGTGCCCGCGGCCGGCGTGGCGGCACCGGAAAGCACCTTGGCGAGGGTGGTCTTGCCTGCACCGTTCCGGCCGACAAGGCCGATACGGTCCCCCTCAGCGACCTGGAAGGACGCGTCTGCCAGCAGGAGCCGGGCACCAGCACGCAGCTCTATGCCACTGGCGACGATCATGATTACTAAGAATACCGGATCACGCCGGCGGTTCCGTGAGGCTTATCCGCACCGCGGTGAACAGCTTCGGCGTGCCCTCGAGGACGGCCCGCCTCGGGTCGGGGACGGTCAGGAACCGCTCCGTCGCGATGGCCAGGTACGGGGCGAGCCTCGGGTCGTCACGCAGCCCCGCGACCGCCCGCTTGTCCCCGCCGAGGACGACCGCGTCCAGCCGGGGGCCCCGGCCGAAGACGGCGGCCGCCGTGTCCGCCGCCGCGTCAAGCGCCTCGTTCACCTGCTTTTCCCTGCGGCGGGCGAAGCGCTGCTGCGACCAGCCGCCCGCCGCGCTGCGGCCGTGCACCGGGCGCGACCCGACCTTCGCGTCGGCGAGCGCCGGCGGGTAGCCGGCGAACACCCCGGCGGCGTAACCGCCGAGGCGGACCAGGAGGACGCCGACGGCGCGCGGCGCCCGGGCGTGCGCCTCGATCGCCACGGCGATCTCGCCGGGGCCGGTGAGCTCCGGCGGCAGCGCAAACGATTCCTCGAACGGCGGATGGCACCGCGCGACCGCGCCGTCTGGCGCCGTGAACGCCACGGCCCCGTCGGCCGGCGTGATCTCGAGTTGCCCGGGATCCCCGTGCTGGCCGGCATTACCGTGCCGACGGGCAAACGCGGAGATCCAGCCCGGGAACCGTTCAGCCGAGACGTCGAGCCATCTAGCACCCATACCAGCGACGTTCTTCAATACACACTGCCTTATCGTGGTTACTGACCGTGCAAACGAACCGCTTCACGCACCATGAGTCACAAGACCAAACGAGGAAGCCATCATGCTCTCGATCGATCCAGGCGACGGTCCGGGCAGTTTCCTTTCCGGGGAGCAACCCCCCGTCCCCGCGGAAGGCGCGCCCGATGGCAAGAACCGCCATGCCGGGCACGCGGTCACTCCCGTGCAGCCGCTCAGGGATATTGTGCCCCTTCAGGCGATGGCGAACGGCGGCACGATCATCCGTCCCGGCGCCGTCGCCTGGGGCGGCACCCGGGACGGCGGGGCGGGCGGTCGTCAACCGCGGCGGCCCTATTCGTCGTGCGAGTCGATCGAACGGGCACTGGCCGCGGTCGTCGCGAACCCCGCGCAACTGCCCGGCCTGCTCACTGAGCTCGCCGCCACCCGGCTGTGGGTCCCGCTGCCGGACCGGCGGCGGCCGTTCACCGACGGGACCGCGGTGCGGCTCCCGCTCATCGGCTACCAGAACATCGAGTTCGTGCCCTGCTTCACCTCCGTGCAGCGGCTGACCGCCTGGGCGGACCCGGCCGACGCGGCCGCGCGTCGAGCCGGCGACGCGCGGACGGTGCCGCACCTCGTGGT
>JAWWPV010000998.1:0-3443 GCA_033854775.1 Trebonia sp. | reverse complement strand
GCCCGGGTCCGTGGTCGCGGACCTGCAGCTGCAGCGACCCGGCCTCCGCGCGGACGGCGGCCACGTCGACAGTCCCCGTGCCGGTGGCGTCGACGCCGTGCTCGACGGCGTTCTGCAGCAGCTCGGTCAGCACCATCGCCAGCGGCATCGCCACCGTGGCCGGGAGCATCCCGAACTGGCCGGTGATCTTTGGCGTTACCCGCACCTCCGGCGTGGACACCTCGCCGGCCATCATCGCGACCCGGTCCGCGATGTCGTCGAAGTCCACGATCTCCTCAGGTGCGTGCGACAGGGTCTCGTGCACGATGGCGATCGACCCGACCCGGCGCACCGCCTCCTGGAGCGCTTCCCGCGCTTCCGGCGCGGACAGCCGCCTGGCCTGAAGGCGGAGCAGCGCGGCGACGGTTTGCAGGTTGTTCTTGACCCGGTGGTGGATCTCCCTGATCGTCGCTTCCTTGGTCAGCAGCTC
The DNA here is from genome assembly GCA_033854775.1 of Trebonia sp. Taxonomy (GTDB): domain Bacteria; phylum Actinomycetota; class Actinomycetes; order Streptosporangiales; family Streptosporangiaceae; genus Trebonia. The sequence goes on along the minus strand of JAWWPV010000998.1, from coordinate 2,974 downwards.
GCGCTCCCGGCGGCGGAGCTCGGTGACGTCGCGCACCAGGACAAGCGCCCCGGTCCGCTGACCGCCCACCACCAGCGGGATCGAGCGGAGCTGCACCACCGTGCCGTTGACGTCGATCTCGGTCTCCCGAGGCGCCCGCCCCCTCGTCACCAGCATCAGCGACTCGTCGACGGGCGCGCCGGTCGCGGCCAGCTGCGCCGTCGCGCTGCCAAGCTCGGTGCCCATCAGGTCCGCGGTGAGGCCGAGCCTGCGGTAGGCGGACTGCGCGTTGGGACTCGCGAAGGTGACCCGGCCCGCGGCATCCAGCCGGAGCATGCCGTCACCGACCCGCGGCGAGCGCACCAGCGTCGTGTCGTGACCCGGGTAGGGGAACGTGCCCTCGGAGATCATCCGCGACAGGTCGTCGGCGCCCGCCAGGTAGGTCAGCTCAAGCCGGCTGGGCGTGCGCGCGCCGTTCAGGTTGGTCGACCGCTCGATGACCGCGATCACCCGGCCGTTCCTCGTTACCGGGATGGCCTCCGCCCGCACCGGGACGCCGGACGTCCAGTCCGGGTCGCTCTCCCGGTGGATGCGCCGCTCCACGCGCGCCGAGTCGAGCACCGGCCGCTCTCCCGGTGCGACCTGAGAGCCCACCACGTCGTCGGGAAACGAGGTCGGCCCCGTCGTCGGCCGCATCTGCGCCACCGCCACCCAGCCCGAGTTCCGCGCGCCCTCCTGTGCGTGCGTCGGCACCCACAGGATGAGGTCAGCGAACGACAGGTCGGCGAGGAGCTGCCAGTCCGACACGAGGGAGTGCAGCCACTCCAGCTCTGGCGCGGACAGGCTGGTGAGGTTTCTGGCGAGGTCGGTGAGCGTCGGCACGCTCCCATGATGACACGGGCCGCCACCCGGGCAGATTTCCAGAGTGACCCCGCGGCTTGAGGGAACGGGGTCGCCACAGGACATGAACAGTTCACGGACCAGCCACCCCGCGGCTTTTGTCCGTGCGGGACGGCCCTGATAAGATCGCGGTTTTTGCGATCAGGGCCGCCCCGCACGGACATCGGGGGGTACGGGGGGTCGCTCCCCCGGGGGAAAGCTGTCATCATTGCCGGAATACCGCAAAAGCGGGGAGGTACCACTCATGACCGCGTTTCCGATGCCGGCAGAAGACAGCGATGGCGTTCCCAGCTCGCTTGAGGACGTCGCCGCGCCGCCTGCCCTGCTGCGGCTGCCCAAGTACTACCAGGTCAAGAAGCAGCTGCTCGACTTCACCGCGGCCATGGCACCCGGCAGCCCAGTCCCGCCAGAGCGGGAGCTCGCCCGGCACTACGGCACCTCCCGCACCACCGTCAGGCAGGCGCTCGCCGAGCTGGTGATCGAGGGGCGGCTGCTGCGCATGCAGGGCAAGGGCACCTTCGTCGCCAAGCCGAAGGTCGCACAGCCCCTGGAGCTCGCCAGCTACACCGAGGGGATGCGGCAGCACGGCCTGCACCCGCTGACCAAGATCCTCGACATCGGCTACGTCACCGCGGACGAGGAGCTCGCCACGCTGCTCGACGTGCGGCCGGGCGGCCGGCTGCTGCGGATCCACCGGCTGCGGCTGGCCGACGGCGAGCCGATGTCCATCGACACCTCGCACCTGCCCGCCCGGCGGTTCCCCGGCCTGCGGCGGCAGCTTGAGCGGCACGCGTCGCTGTACGAGACGCTGCGCACCGGCTACGGCATCCAGCTGGCGGAGGCGGAGGAGACGATCGAGACCGTGCTCGCCGACCCGCACGACGCCCAGCTGCTCGACGTGGACCCGGGCATCCCGCTGCTGCTGCTGTCGCGGCACGCGATCGACTCCACCGGCGAGCCCGTGGAATGGGCGCAGTCGTGGTACCGCGGCGACCGGTACAAGTTCATTACCAGGCTCCGCAGGACCCCGCCCGTCTGACACTGTCCCTATGATCGACCCGTGATCGAACCGGATCAGCGGGGCGTACTCTTCATCACCGGCACCGGAACAGGCGTCGGTAAGACCATCGCGACGGCCGCGATCGCCGCGCTCGCGCGCGCCGCCGGCCAGCGGGTTGCCGTGGTCAAGCTCGCGCAGACCGGCGTCCACGACGGGCCAGGCTCCGACACCCCCGACCTCGAGACGGTCACCCGGCTGTCCGGCGTCACCGACACCCATGAGCTCGCGCGGTTCCCCGACCCGCTCTCCCCCGAGGCGGCGGCCCGCGTGTCCGGCCTGCCCCCGGCCGACCTGAACGCTTCCGCCGAGTACATCGCCAAGCTGGCGGACTCCTGCGACCTCGTTCTCGTCGAGGGCGCGGGCGGCCTCCTCGTCCGCTACGACCCCGCGGGCGCCACGATCGCTGACCTGAGCGCCGCGCTGAACGCGCCGGCCCTGGTCGTCACGGCCCCCGCACTTGGCACGCTCAACCACACCGCGCTCACCCTCGAAGCGCTAGCCGCCAGGAAGATCGTCAGCGCCGGGGTGGTGATCGGCAGCTGGCCGGGCCGGCCTGGCCGCACCGAGCTCGCCAACCTGACCGACCTCGAAGTGATCGCGGGCGGCCCGCTCGCCGGCGTGCTTCCCGAGGGCGCGGGCGCACTGGACCGGCAGGCTTTTCTCGCCCTCGCGGCGGCCGCGCTAATCCCGTCTCTTGGCGGCACTCGCGCCAGGCGCTGAAGACGCTCTTATCCCAAAGTGTCTGCAATCTACTGCATACAAACGATTGCCTAATCAGCTTGAGTGGCGCAACATAGTTGCAATCACGTGACCACCGTCACATCCGACCGCGCGAGGACGCCGAGAGGACCGATGACTGAGCCCGCAGCACCCCCCAGCGCACCAAGAGACCCGCAAGATCCCGCGATCACTCAGGCGAAGAACCCGGTGGCTGCCCACCCAATCACGTCAGCCGCAATCTTCGTCCTGGCGGCCGCCTCGATCTTGTGCACACTGATAGTCCCGATCTACGCCCATATCACGCCGAAGATCGGT
>JAWWPV010000997.1:0-2826 GCA_033854775.1 Trebonia sp. | reverse complement strand
TGGCCGAGCGACTGGTTCTTGACCAGGCCGCCGGTCAGCGTGAAGCGGGGGATGTCGGGATAGCAGAACAGCGACCCCGCGTGGTCGAGCGGGCGCAGCGGCACGTCGAGCGCGGCGAACTGGCAGGCCGCCGAGGAGTGCGTGTGCACCACCGCGTTGACGTCCGGGCGGGCGGCCATGATCTCCGTGTGGATCGGGTACTCGATGTGCCTCGGGCCAGTGCCCGCCAGGACCTCACCGGCCGCGGAGACGAGCACGATCCGGCTGGCGTCGACCTCCTCGAAGCCCCAGCCGGAGGCTTTCATCCAGACGCCGCGGCCTCCCGGGTCGCGCACGCTCGGGTGTCCCCACACCATGTCCGCCTGGCCGGCGGCGGCCAGGGCCCGGCAGCCATCGACCGCCAGCGCGAGCGCCCGGTCCGCGTCCAAGGGAATGTACCGTGCCGCGTCTTCCGTCATGTGTCACTTATATCGTTCCGGCTTCACCTGCCCCTAGGGCCAACCACGGGGCGCCGCGCCGAAGCGCGCTCACGCGGTCAGGTCGTCGACGAACTCTTTGGCGCGCCGCCAGCGGCGACGGCGCACGCGCAGGACGAGGAGCCAGATCAGCGGGGGCAGCGCCAGCGTGAACAGCCCGCCGGAGATCAGGTTGGCCGTCCCGCCTGCTTCCTTACTGATTGACCTATCAGGAAGGCCGGAAAGCAGGGCATGATGAGACGGTGGCTTACCAGGTAGGGCCGTCAGTGTGCCCTCAGTGCGGCAGTAGCGCCGAGGTGCGCACGGTCCGCGAGCTTTTCGACATGATGAGCGGCGCGCGGGAGCAGGCCTTCCAGCGCGTCAACCAGTTCCGGCGCCCGGGCTCGGGCCCGGCCCCTGGACAGTGGCAGGGTGCCGGCAGCGCCGGTGACGACGACTACGACCACTACAACGTCGAGGGGTCCGATCCCCAGCTTCGCGGGAACCGTGGCTGGAACCAGGGGCAGCGAGGCCGCGACTTCGACTTCGGCTCCGGCGGCGACAACCCCCTCGATGACATCGGCGGGGCGGTGCTCGGGGCGGCGTTTGGGTTCGCCGGGCGGGCTATCGGGCGTCGGATGAAAAAGGCCTTCGAGGAGAAGGTCGTGCCGACCATGGAAGCCAAGGCGGCCCAGGCGCAGCAGCAGTGGGAGCAGCAGTGGGAGCAGCAGTGGGAGCAGCAGTGGGAGCAGTCGAAGGCGGAGCAGGACGCCATCGTCGCGCGCTATCCCGAGCTGCGCGGGTGCACGAAGGATCAGGTCGTGTTCCTCGACGGCGGCGTGCGGACCGTCCCGGTCAGCGAGATCAAGCTGCCCGTCACCCTGGCCCAGGCCGACTCCATCGTGGGGCGACTCCGCTAAGCGTTACTGCCCCGCCTGGCCGACACCGAGGCGTTTTAGCGACGCGGCAGCGTGACCTGGGCCGATGAACGGCCTAGGTTGGTGCCCATCATGAGCGAGCAAATGACGTGGTCAGGCGGCCTGCCGTCCGTCTTTGTCAGCAGGCTGGACAACGGCGACCCCGCGCACGGCCGGCCAAGGCGGAGTTGGCGGGCGCGGGTGTGGCGGTGCGCGCGGTGGTTCCTGCTGGTGGGGATCGTGCTCGTGGTGGCACTCACCGCCGCGAGCTTCGGCTACAACCTCTCCACCAACGGCCCGGTGCCCCGGCCGTCGGGCCTGCTCATGGCCAACGGCGGCGGGTTCGATACGCGGTACCGCGAGTGGGGCACGACGGGCACGCCCGTCGTCCTGGTGCCCGGCGCGCTCGAGACCGCGGACACGTTCGCGGCGCTCGGCCCCGTTCTCGGTGCTGATCACCGGGTGTTCGCGATCGACCTCACCGGAACCGGGTACAGCGCGCCGAGCCCGTCGTACAGCACGTCGCAACTGGCGGCGCAACTGCTCGCCTTCCTGGACGCTGAGGGATTGACGGGCGCCAACGCGCCCGTCCTTGTCGGGCATTCAAGCGGTGCCGCGGTCGTCGGCCTCGCCGCGGTGGCCGGCGGTGCGCGGGCGGCCCGCGGCGTGGTGTTCCTCGACGGCGACGCGACGCCGCTGAGCGGGCCCGGTCTCCTCGGCTGGCTGTTGATCGACCCGTACCGGACGTCACTGCTCCGGCTCGCGCTCAGCCAGGACTGGCTGGTCAGCAAGCTTTACAACGCGCAGTGCGGCCCCCTGTGCCCGCCGCTGAGCGCGGCCGGGGTGGAAACCTGGCGGCTGCCGCTGCAACAGCCCGGGTTCGCGGGCGCGATGACCTACACGCTTCGGCACGGGATCCCCAGCATGACGTCCGCCCAGTTCGCCGCGTTGCGCGCCCTCCCGGTGCCGAAGCTCGTGGTCTACGGCGCCGACGACCCGCAGATGTCCGCGTCGGACGAGACCACGACGGCGGACCGCATCGGAGCGCCGCGGCCGGTCACCGTCCCTGGGCGGCACCTGACGATGATCGCTTCGCCCAGGCAAGTCGCGGCGGCGCTCGGCACGGTCGCCGCAGGACCCGGTAATTAGTTGGGCCGCCGGCCGCCCGGGACCGTGACCGCGGGTCATCGCGGGGAAATACCCCGCGGGCCGCCGCCTCGCCGCCGCAAAACCGGGCAAACCGCCGGCCAGAACGCGCCTGTTCAGTGACTGAGGGTCAAAAGTGGCGATATCCGCCCCTGATGACCCGCGATCACCGAAACAGACGGCACGCAGCCCCGGGAAACTGGGGCATAACGGGCGAACCGGCCGGCCTTCCCGGGCCGCCGCCCGGATGACCCGCGATCAGATCCTGTTGATTTATCCGGCTGGGGTTATGCGGCGAGGTCGAGTTG
>JAWWPV010000996.1:0-7358 GCA_033854775.1 Trebonia sp. | reverse complement strand
GTGCAGATCATCGTGCTCGGCGCGATCTTCGCGGGGGTGGCGCTGCTCAGCGACAGCACCTGGGCCCTGGCGGCGGGCACCGTCCGCGCGTGGCTCTCACGTTCCCCGCGACGGCTGGCCCTCCTTGGCGGCGCCGGCGGGCTCGCCATGATCGCGATCGGCACCCGGCTTGCGTTCACCGGGCGCAACGACTAGGCGTGGACGCGCTCGTCGCCGTGGATGCGGCCTTCCGTGCTGGTGAGGGCCTGCCCACTGCCGCCCCAGCGCAGCTGGATGAGCTCGGCGGCGATGGAGACCGCGGTCTCTTCCGGCGTGCGGGCGCCCAGGTCGAGGCCGATCGGGGAGCGCAGCCTGGCCAGCTCCTCTTCGGTCATGCCGATGGCGCGCAGCCGCTCAAGCCGGTCCTCGTGGGTGCGGCGCGAGCCCATCGCCCCGATGTAGCCGGCCGGGGTGCGCAGCGCGACCTCGAGGACGGGCACGTCGAACTTCGGGTCGTGGGTGAGGACGCAGATCACCGTGCGCGCGTCCACCTCGGCGCCGGCCAGGAACCGGTGCGGCCAGTCGACCACGACCTCGTCGGCGTCGGGGAAGCGGGACCTGGTCGCGAAGATCGGCCGCGCGTCGCAGACGGTCACGTGGTAGCCGAGGAACTTGCCGGTCCGGGCGACGGCCGCCGCGAAGTCGATCGCGCCGAACACGAACATCCGCGGCGGCGGCGCGAACGAGTTCACGAACACCGCGAGCTCGTCGCCGCGCCGTTCGCCGTGCTCGCCGTAGCGGCGGATGCCGGTCAGGCCCTGGGCGAGCATGCCGCGCACGTCGTCGTCCACGGCGGTGTCGAGCCGGTCCCCCGCGCCCAGGCTGCCGGTTGACTCGCGTGCCGCGTCGCCCCAGATGACCCTGCGGGCGCCAACCTGGCCGGGGCCGGAGATCACGGTGACCACCGCGACCGGCTCGCCGCGTTCGACTGCCTCGTAGATGTCGCCGAGCTCGGGGAACGTCGTCTTGTTCACCGGCTCGACGAAGATGTCCAGGATGCCACCGCAGGTCAGGCCCACGGCGAACGCGTCATCGTCGCTGAAGCCGTACCGCTGAAGCACCGGCTGGCCGCTTTCCGTGACCTCCGTGGCCAGCTCGTAGACGGCGCCCTCGACGCAGCCGCCGGAGACGGACCCGATCACCTCGCCGCCGCCGTCTTCAGTAGGCACTGCCACCGCGAGCGCGGCACCCGGATCACGCGGCGCGCTGCGGAACGTGCTGACCACCGTCGCCAGGCCGAACGTCTCGTCCGCGGCCCACCACTTGGTGATCGTGTTCAGGATGTCGCGCACAACCCCACCTCGAAGTCTCACTCGTCCTACTACGCTACCGAGCGTCGCGGTAGCGTGCCACGGCCTCTTTAGCGAGTACTTAATGGGAACTCGCGCAGGCAGCCGTCTATGCCGCCTACCCGGCGACGGTCTTGTACCGTCGGCGCGGCCCCGGGTGACGGCGACGGCCACGTAGCACCGGGGCGCAAGAAAAAGGGATTTGTTACTCAACGATCTTAGAGATCGGGATCTCCAGGATGTCGTGCGCGCCAGCCGCCTTGAGCGCCGGGATCAGCGTGTTGACGCCGCGCTTGGGCACCACGGTCTCGACCGCGTGCATGCCGGTGTTGGCGAGGGCGGTCACCGTCGGTGAGGACATCGCCGGCAGCATCGCGGTCACCGCGGTGAGTTCGTCAGCGGCCACGTTGAGCTTGAGCAGGACCTGGCCGCGGGCCTGAATGGCGCCGCGCAGCAGCAGCGCGATGTCCTCCATCGCGGCCCGCTTGCCGGGGTCGGCGTAGGCGGCGCCGCAGGCGACGAGCTCGGTGTAGCTGGTCAGCAGCGTGTCCAGGATGCGCAGGCCGTTCTTGCGCAGCGACGACCCGGTCTCGGTCAGGTCGACGATCGCGTCGACGATGTCCGGCACCTTGGCCTCGGTCGCACCGTAAGAGGGGACGACCATCGCCTTGACGCCGTGCTCGGCGAGGAACCGCTCGGTCAGCGAAGGAAACTCCGTCGAGATCCTGATGCCCTCGGGCAGGTCGGCAACGGACTGCCACGGCGCGCTGCCGGCGACCGCGAGGACGACCCGGACCGGGTTGGAGGTCTGCTTGGAGTACTGGAGCTCGCCGAGCGAGACGACGTCCGCCTGTGTCTCGGTGATCCAGTCGCGGCCGGTGATGCCGATGTCGAACAGGCCGCGCTCCAGGTAGGAGGGGATTTCCTGCGGGCGCAGGAACCGCACCCGGTCGATCCGCGGGTCGTCGATCGAGGCGTGGTAGTCGCGGTCTGTCGCCCGGCGCACGGTCAGGTCCGCGGCGTCGAAGAGGTCGAGGGTGGCTTTTTCGAGCGAGCCTTTGGGCAGTACCAGAGAGAGCATGGGAAGGTCCTTTTTTTATCCCGAACGTGTGCTTGGTTCCCGGCATAGCGAAGCGCCACATCCCCGGACGTGGTGGCGCACCTGGGCGTGCGTCATCACAAAGGCCAGTGAAACACGAGGCCGGGAATGCGGCGCTGTTAATGTCGCGCGTTCTCGCTCTTCGGCAGGTCTCCGCAGCGGACGTCGCGAAGCAGGATGGCGGTGTCAAGCGCGGCCACGACTGCCTCCCACCCCTTGTCCTCGCTGCTGTCCGGCAGCCCGCTGCGGTCGCGGGCCTGCTCAATCGTGTTACACGTTAGCACGCCGTTGCCGACCGGCGTGCCCGCGTCGAGCGCCACGCGGGTCAGCCCCGCGGTCACCGCGTCGCAGACGTACTCGAAGTGCGGGGTCCCGCCGCGGATGACCGCGCCGAGGCAGGCCACCGCGTCGTAGCGCTTGGCCAGTTCCTTGGCGACGACCGGAAGCTCGACCGCGCCGGCGACCCGGACCACGAGCGGGTCGGTCACGCCGCACGCCTTGGCCGCCGCCGTGGCCCGATCGACCAGGGAGTCGGTGATCTCGGCATGCCACCGGGTGGCGGCGATGGCCAGCGTCAGGCCAGCGGCGTCGACGGCGGAGAGCTCCGGACGTCCCTGCCCGCTCATGCGCGCTTCCCTTTTCGCTCGCCGGTCATCGTCATCGTCTCTCCTGGGGGTGTAGTAACGGGCGCTAGGGGGCTGCCGGGGCTCCCGGCCAGCGAAGACAACTGCAGCGATCCAAGATCTTTTCAGGAGACCTCAGCCGCTGGCGGCTCTTGTGTTTCCAGGGTTTCGAGTTGGTGGCCGAGGCGGTCGCGCTTGGTGGTGAGGTAGCGGAGGTTGCGCGCCGTGGTCAGCGGGGGCAGCGGGATGCGGGTAACGCCGAAGCCGTGCGCCGCGAGGGCGTCGACCTTCACCGGGTTATTGGTCAGCAGCCGGACGGAGCGGACGCCCAAGTCGTCGAGGAGCTGCGCGGCGACCGAGTACTCGCGGGCGTCAACCGGCAGGCCGAGCCTGAGGTTCGCGTCCACGGTGTCGACCCCGGTGTCCTGGAGCTCGTAGGCCTGGAGCTTGGACAGCAGGCCGATGCCGCGGCCCTCGTGGCCACGCAGGTAGACGACGACGCCACGGCCGCGCTCGGCGATCCTGGCCATGGCGGCGTCGAGCTGGGCGCCGCAGTCGCAGCGCTCCGAGCCGAAGACGTCGCCGGTCAGGCACTCGGAGTGGACGCGGACAAGGACATCCTCGCCATCATCTTCGTCGAGGTCGCCGAGGACGAGGGCGAGGTGCTCGGCCCCGTCGATGTCGGAGCGGTAGCCGTAGGCACGCCACTCGCCGTAGGCGTTCGGTATCACCGTCTCCGCGACGCGGGTGACCAGGCGCTCGGTGCGGCGGCGGTACTCGATGAGCTGCCCGACCGAGATCAGCGCGAGGCCGTGCTCGTCGGCGAACTCCCGCAGGGCGGGCAACCGCAGCATGGCGCCGTCGTCGCCGATCACCTCGCACACCACGCCGGCCGGCGGCAGCCCGGCGAGCACGGCCAGGTCGACGGCGGCCTCGGTGTGGCCGCGCCTGCGGAGCACACCGCCCTCGGCGTACCGGAGCGGGAACACATGGCCGGGGCGGACCAGGTCACCGGGACTGCTCGTGGGGCTGGCGAGCAGCTGAATGGTCTTCGCGCGGTCCGCCGCGGAGATGCCCGTCGTGATGTCGTGCCGCGCGTCCACGCTGATCGTGAACGCGGTGCCGTGGTGCTCCTGGTTCTGGCTTGTCATCTGGGGCACGTTCAGCCGGTCGAGGTCGGGGCCGAGCATCGGCACGCAGATCAGGCCCCTGCCGTAGCGGATCGTGAAGGCGAGCAGCTCTTGCGTGGCCTTCGACGCGGCGAAGACGATGTCCCCCTCGTTCTCCCTGTCGGCGTCATCGACCACGACGACCGGGCGGCCGTCCGCGATGTCCTTGATCGCCCGCGCGACCTCGTCGAGCGGAGTGACGGTCCCGGTGGGCTCTGCGCCCGTGTCGCCGGAGATACTGGGGGTGGTCCCCCGGGTAGATGACAGCATGATCAGCCCATTTTGCGTTGTTTGCGTTATTTGCCGGGTTTCGTGGTTTGGAGTCGCTCGCCCGGTCACCGGGTGCCGCCGATGAGCTTCTCCACGTACTTGGCGTCCACGTCGACCTCGAGGTTGACCTCGGCGCCAGACTGCTTCACGCCGAGAGTGGTGCGCTTGAGCGTCTCGGGGATGAGGCTGACCTCGAACCAGTCGTCGTCGATCCCGGAAACGGTGAGGCTGACGCCGTCGACGGTGACGGAACCTTTGTGCACGATGTACCGGCCGAGGCCCACGGGCAGGCTGACGCGGACGACCTCCCAGTGCTCCTGCGGGTCGCGACTGATGATGGTGGCCGTGCCGTCGGTGTGCCCCTGGACGAGATGGCCGCCGAGTCTGTCCTCTAGGCGCACCGAGCGCTCCAGGTTGACCTTGGTGCCGGGAGCCACGGACTTGAGGCTGGAGTGCCGCAGGGTCTCCCCCATCACGTCGGCCGCGAAGCCGAGGGGGGTGGGCGACGGCGGTTCCTGAGTCCCGTCCGCCGGACGTGGGCGGGAGCTGATCAGCGAGGTAACGGTCAGGCAGACGCCGCTCACGCAGATCGAGTCTCCCGGTTTCGCGTCTTGCGTCACCACGGCGCTGCGAACGTGAATACGGGCGAAATCGCCCAAATGCTCGACCGTCTCGACCTCGCCGAGGTCCTCAACGATACCGGTGAACAACCGCGTCCTCCTCCGGTCCGGCTCCGGGGGACGCGACTGCTGGCCGCTTTCGACCGTGCCCTTCGCCGCGGCTGTCCGACGCCGCCGGGCACGGCCGGCGTCGGCCGGCCGCGCGCGTGCTGCCTCCCATCCGGACTTTAACCGTCGGTCCCGGAGTTCCACCGGGTCAGCCAGCCGCGGTTGCGGCCGGGTCGCGGACTGTCACCGCCGGTTCGGAGTTTCACCGACCCCGGAGCACGCTTACTTCCGCCAACTAGTGTGCCACACGAGATATTCCGGACAGTACCCCCGCGCGTGACGCCCTTCCTTAAGGCACGTCAACCGGACAGGCGGGTGACGGCGCGCATCTTGTTAGTCGCGTCCAACGCGGCGACCTTGTAGGACTCGGAGAGGGTCGGGTAGTTGAACACGGCGCCGACCAGGTAGTCGACGGTGCCGCCGCAGCCCATCACGGCCTGGCCGATGTGAATCAGCTCGGTGGCGCCGGTGCCAAACACGTGCACGCCGAGCAGCGTGCGGTCCTCTGGCGAGACGAGCAGCTTGAGCACGCCGTAGGAGTCGCCGACGATCTGGCCCCTCGCAAGCTCACGGTAGCGAGACACGCCCACCTCGAAGGGGACGCAGGCATCGGTGAGCTCGGCCTCGGTGCGGCCCACGAAGCTGATCTCCGGAATCGAGTAGATGCCGATCGGCTGCGGGACGTCGTTGGACGATACCGACTCGCCGAAGGCGTGGAGCGCGGCCATCCTGCCCTGCTCCATCGACGTGGCCGCGAGGGCAGGGAACCCGATAACGTCGCCGACCGCGTAGATGTGCCCGACCTTGGTGCGGTAGAACTCATCGACGGTGATCCTGCCCCGTGCGTCCGCGCCGAGGCCCGCGGCGGGCAGGTTGAGGCCGTCGGTCATGCCCTGGCGGCCCGCCGAGTACAGGACGGTGTCGGCGGGGATCTTCTTGCCGCTGCGGAGAATCGTGATCGCGCCGTCGGGGTGGCTCTCCACCGACGCCACCGTCTCGCCGAAGCGGAACGTCACGGCGAGGTCCCGCAGGTGGTACTTGAGCGCCTCGACGACTTCCTCGTCGCAGAACTCGAGCATGCGGTCGCGTTTCTCGACGACGGTGACCTTGGTGCCAACGGCGGCGAACATGGACGCGTACTCCATGCCGATCACGCCCGCGCCGACGACCACCATCGAGCGTGGCACCTTGTCGAGGTGGATGATGCCGTCGGAGTCGATGATCGTCTTCTCGTCGAACGCCACGCTTGACGGCCGCGCCGGGCGCGTGCCTGTCGCGACGACGATCTTGTCGGCGGTGACCTTGCGGGTCCGGCCAGCGCCGTCGTCGACCTCCACGGCGTGCGGCCCGACGAAGTAGGCGAGGCCGCCGATGATCGTGACGCGGTTGCGCGCCAGCTGGCTCCTGACGACGTCGCTCTCCCGGCTGACCACGTGCCTGGTCCGTGCGGTCAGGTCGGCGACGGTAATGTCATCCTTGACCCGGTACGACTGGCCGTAGATCTCGCGCTGGTCCAGGCCCGTGAGGTAGAGGATCGCCTCCCGAAGCGTCTTGGACGGGATCGTCCCCGTGTTGACGCACACGCCGCCGAGCATGTCCGGGCGCTCCACGACGGCCACCCGCCGCTCTAGCTTGGCGGCCGCGATGGCCGCCTTTTGCCCGCCCGGTCCCGAGCCGATCACAACCAGGTCATAGTCGTACACGCCACAAGTCTGACGGGTGCGGACTGGAAACTGAAGCCGCGTAACGTACCGTTCACGGTAATCGTCCGGGGCGACCCCCGTGTCCCCGATGTCCGCGCGGACGACTGCTCGCCTCGGACTGTTTCCTTGCCCCCTTCCGGCGGGATATCCGGTAAAACTCGCGAGCGCGTGAAACCGTGAGCGGGCCCGGGGCCGTCTAAGGGGTGTCCCGCGGAAACGAGGCACTGACATGAGCACACTGATCTCATCGGTAGCACGGGTCTCATCGGTCGCCCGGGTTGGCCGGTTCGGGCTGGCTGGCCTGGTTGGCCGGCGGGCGGCGACCCTCGCTGTCCCGCTGCTTGCCGCTGGCGTGCTAGCCGCCGGGTGCGGGAGCGCGCACGCCGGCGCGGCATCCGATGCGGGGACGACGCACGCGACCGCGTCGTCGGCGTCAGC
>JAWWPV010000995.1:0-2801 GCA_033854775.1 Trebonia sp. | reverse complement strand
GTGGGGCTGCCGGCCGCACTCAGCCTGGTGGCCGCGGCCGCCTGCCTCGGCGCGGCCGCCGGGGGCGCCGGGGGCAGCCTGGTCGCCTTCGCGGCCGTCGCCCTGATAACCGCCGCGGAGGAACTGCCCTTGCAGGCCGCCCTCGCCATCGCGCTGCTCGGCGTCTTGGCCGCGGAGATCGGCGGGGTCGTCTTCGGCCAGGGCCTCGGCACGCTGCTCGGGTTCCCGCTGCTGCTCGCGGTCGGCGTGCTCCTCGGGCGGAACCGCGCCTCGCTCCGCGTCCAGGCCGACCAGGCCAGGCAGCTACTGGCCCAGCACGAGCAGCTGCGAGCCGAGCAGCGCCGGGCCGACGTCCTTGAGGAACGGACGCGGATTGCCCGCGAGGTCCATGACGTGCTCGCGCACTCCCTCGGCGCGCTCGGCATCCAGCTGCAGACCGTCCGGGCCCTCTTCACGGTCCACAATGACCCGGACCGCGCGCTCGAGGCGCTGGCCACGGCGCAGCGCATGGCTTCCGGCGGCCTGACAGAGACCCGCCTGGCCGTCCAGGCGCTGCGCAGCGACACGCTCCCGCTGCACGACGAGCTGGCCCGGGCCACCGATGAGCTCGCCGGGCGCCACCACGTCCACGTCGCCTACCAGGCCTCGGGCACGCCAGTCCCGCTGCCGCCGGAAGCCACGGTCGCGCTGCTCCGCATCGCCCAGGAAGCCCTGGTCAACGCGGTCAAGCACGCACCAGGCGCGGATATCGCGGTCGACCTGCGCTACCGGGAAGACGGCGTGCGGCTGACCGTCGCCAACCCGCTGCCGGGCGGCGCCCCCGGCGCGGCCGGCCGCAGTGCGGCCGGCGCCGGCAGTGGCGCGCTTCGCACCGCGGACACCGGCTACGGCCTGACCGGGAGGCGCGAGCGGCAGCTCCTGCTGCGCGGGACCCTGGAAGCCGGGCAGCGTGACGGTCAGTGGGTCGTCATCGCGGACTTCCCGCTCACCCCCGCACCCGCGGCCGGCGCACCAGGCGACGCCGGCCCGGTGACCTCCGGGCCGGTGACCGCCGGGCCATCCATCGCCGCACCAGTTACCAGGGAAGGCAGCCGTTGAGCGACCCCACCGCGCCGCTGCGCATCATCGTGGCCGACGACCAGGCCAGCGTCCGCGAGGGCCTTGTCCTGCTGCTCGGCGGGCTGCCCGGCATCGAGGTCGTGGCCTCGGCCGCGAACGGGGCGCGGGCCATCGAGCTCGTCGCCGAGCACCAGCCGGACGCGATCCTGCTCGACCTGCACATGCCGGTGCTCGACGGCACGGAAGCCACCCGCCGTCTCACCGCCGAGTACCCGCGGGTCGCCGTGGTCGTGCTGACCACCTATGTCGACGACACCTCGGTCTTCGACGCGCTGCGGGCCGGCGCGCGCAGCTACCTGACCAAGGACGCCGACCACACCGAGATCGCCAGTGCCCTGCGCGCGGCGGCTGAGGGCCTGTCCGTCTTCGATTCGCGGGTGCACGCCACGCTCATGAACGCCGCCAGCCAAGCGACCAGGCCCGGGCAGGCAGCCGAACGCGCCGCCGCGGTCGGCGGGGCAGTGCCGGGCAGGCCGCTGCCTGACGGGCTCACCGAGCGCGAGGCCGAGATCCTGTCCCTGATCGCCCAGGGCCTGAACAACCCGGAGATCGCGGCCCGCCTGTTCGTCACCGCGCACACCGTCAAGAGCCACATCAACCGGATCTTCGCGAAGACCGGCTCACGTGACCGCGCCGCCGCCATCCGCTACGCGCACCAGCACGGCATCGCCTGACGCGCGCTCACTGCCGGTTGACCGGGCCCGCGTTCGCGACGATCGCCGCCAGCGGCGGGACGACCAGCGCCACCGCGGACATCACCACGGCGGCCGTGATCGAGTACCGCCAGATCAGCGTCCACGCGAGCACGATCAGCAGCACGCACACGCCCATCATGATGAGATAGGCCCGCTTCCGCGTCGCCAGGCCGAGCGTCCGGTCCTTACGGCGCGGCGGCCCGTCCCCGTTCGGCGTGAACACGGCACCCGCCTCTCCTCCCGCTTACCGTTCCCCCGGGACGGCGGCTGAACAGTCCTGTGCCGAACGACCGCGGCCGGCCCCTCCCGCGGACATCGCTGTCATGGCCGTCGGGCCCGCCCGTGCCGGACGGCCAGCCGTGCGCCGGGGCGGGGCGGGACGAGGGACAGGCGCGGCTCAGCCGGCCGCGGCGAACGTGAACATCTTGTCCGCCGCGATGCGCGCCGCGACCGAGTCGGCCTGGTCCAGCCAGGTCTCGAACGCCGGTCCCTGCGTGGGCAGGTAATGGTCGAGCATCGCCTGGCGCAGCTCGCCGCCCGCCGGGCCGGACAGTTCGAACAGCTCGGCCCGGCCGTGCACGGTCACGGCGAGCTCCTCGCCGGCAAGGTAGGTGGCGCTAACCCCGGGGCGGGCGGCCAGGTGGCGCATCCGCACCGAGTTCCTGCCCGACCCGAAGCAGAACGACCCGTGCAGGAAGTAGCCGTCGACCGGCCCGGCGAGCGGCCGGCCGTCGGACGTCACGGTCGCGACCACGAGCAGCCGCATGCCTTGCAGCCTCTCGCACGCCTCCGCCGCGCTGAGGCGGTGGTCGTCGGTGAGGATGTCCCTCAGGTGCGCACCCGCCGCGGCGGCGCTGCGGTCGAGCAGCCGCTGAAGGCGGTCGACTTCCTCCGGCGTCTCCAGCACGTCCTGATTAGACCACACCGCGCCAGTTCGCCGTGACCGGCCGCGCCAGGTCGTGTGCCGGCGCCCGGTCAGGGCGAGCC
>JAWWPV010000994.1:0-11450 GCA_033854775.1 Trebonia sp. | reverse complement strand
TCTTCTTCCAGGCGCGCTCGTCGTCCAGGTACCCCGAGACGGAGCGGAACGGCACCCCGCATCTCGTGAACGCGTTGGCCATCTCCGGAAGCGGGCACGCGCCGCAGTACGCCAGCCACTGCCCGGTATCGAACGTGTCGTGATCCATCGCCTCGGTCGGCTGCAGGTTGATCAGCAGCACGGGCGCGCCTGCCCGCTGGGCGACCGGCACCAGCATCGAGGCGGTCATGTAGGTGGTGAGGAAGCAGACGATCAGGTCGCAGCCCGCCGTGCGAAGCAGCTCAGCGGCCTTGGCGCCGTCCTCGGCGTCGGAGATGAACCCGGCGTCGGCCACGTCGCAGTCCATCGCGCGGATGCGCTCGGACACGCGCTGCGCGGACCGCTCAAGCTGCGGCAGCAGATCGGGGAACTGCGGCCAGTAGGCGCCGAGGCCGCCGGCGACGAGGCCGACCTTGGTGCGTCTCATTCTTCCTTCCCGGTGTTGTCCGGAGCCCTGCAGCTGCCTGTTCGGTTTGGGTTGTCCAGGCGGGCGAGCTGGTCGTCGAGGTTGAAGATCTCTTCGAGCGGCAGGAAGCCCTCGTCCGGCGGGCGGCCGTCGAGGCCGGTGAAGTACCGGCTCATGTCTGCCTGCCAGCGCGCGTTCACTTCGGTCGCCGCCATCGCCTGCTGCGCGGCCGCGAGATCATCGGCCTCGACGTATCCGATCAGCAGGCCGTCCGGGCGCGCGAAGATCGAGTAGTTGCGCCAGCCGGCGTCGCGCAGCGCGCGCAGCATGTCCGGCCAGACCGCGGCGTGCCGCTCCTGGTACTCCGCCAGGAGGTCTGGCCGGACATGCAACGTAAAGCAGTAACGCGTCATGGACCGCTCAGAAGTTGAACTGGTCGATGTTGGCCGCGTCGAAGACGGTCGGCGGGCCGAGCACGATCGACGGGCCGACGCCGGCAGTGGGCGCGAGCACCTTGTAGCTGCCGAGATCGCCGGCCGTGAAGGATGATCCCGTTGTCAGGGAGGCGGTACCCGAGGCAAGCGCGGCCGCCGCGTAACCGGCCAGGTAACCGAGGTTGGACGGGTTCCACAGCTCGAACTCCTTGACGGTGCCGTCCTTGACGTACGGCTTCATCTGCGACGGCAGCCCGAGGCCGGTCAGCGTGAGCTTCTTGAGCAGGCTCTTGTGCGTGTCGAGGTACTGCGCCGACGCCTGGATACCGACCGTCGTGGGCGAGATGATGCCCTTGAGGTTCGGGTAAGCGGAGAGCAGGCCCTGGAGCACGGTCAGCGAGGTGGCCGGGTCGTCGTTTCCGTAGACGGTCTTGACCAGCGTCATGTTCGGGTACTTCTTGAGTTCCTGCTTCATGTACGCGATCCAGGAGTTCTGGTTGGTCGCGCTGGCGGCCGCGGAAAGGATGGCGACCTGGCCGCTGCTGCCGATCTCCTTAGCCAGGATGTCCACCTCGGACGTGCCGATGCTCGCCGTGTCCGCCTGGTTGACGAACAGGTGCTCCGGGCTGGAGCCGCAGCTGACGTCGGAGTCGAACGAGAGGATCTTGATACCAGCGGAAGACGCCTGCTCAAGTGACGGGCACAGCGCGCTCGGGTCGTTGCCCGCGATCACGATCGCGTTGGCATGGGCCTGGATGGCCGCCTGGATCGAGGGGATCTGGGCGGCGGCCGTGTCGGCGGTCCCGCTGCTGACGACGACCTTGCCGCCCAGCGCGGCCAGCGCCTTCGCGCCGCCCTGGTCGGCGAGAACCTCGTACGGGTTCTGGGTGTCCTTCGGGATGAAGTAGACCACCAGGCCCTTCTTGATCCCCGATCCGCCGGAAGCCGCCGCGCCGCTCGCTGACGCCGAGGTGCCCGTGGACGCCGAGCTGGACCCGGCGGCACTCGAGCTCGAGCTCGAACTGCAGGCCGCGAGGGCCGACACGGCGGCTACCGCCGCCAAGCCCAGGACCGCGGGTCCGCGAACGGAGGTAAACGGTGCTCTCTTGTAACGTTTCATGTGTTGACCTTCTTCTCCGTGATACTTGGACCGGACTGCTTTGTGCGGACTGTTACGGAAGGAATGGACAGGCGGTGAAGGACGGGACTGCTACCGACGGGACCGCAGGGCCGCCCTCTCGGCCGACCAGCGCGCCAGCCGGCCGAGGCTGGGAACTACGACGCTGATCAGCAGCAGGGCGCCGATCACGATTTCCTGGACATTGGGATCGATGGTCATCTGCGTCATCGCCATCTGCAGGGAGGCCACGATGACGGCCGACAGCACCACTCCGAGCACGGTGCCCCTGCCGCCGAAGATCGACACTCCGCCGAAGAGCACGATCGCCACGACGTTGAGCTCGAGACCGTAGCCGGCGTTGTAGCTGACGGAGGAGTTCTGCGCCGTGAGCAGGATCCCTGCGAAGGCACAGATAAGGCCAGAGGCGACAAACAGCCAGAACTTGATCCGGGTTACCCGGATCCCCGCGAACCGGGCCGCCTCAGGCTGGAGTCCGATCGCGTACAAGGACCGGCCCAGCGGCGTGCCATGCAGGATCACACCGCAGATGATGGCCAGCACGATGAAGATCACCGTCGTGTACGACAGGTGCGTGCCGGGAACGGGAACGACCCCGATCTTGGTGAACCAGAGGGGGAACGTCCGGTCGCCGGCGCCGGGGACAGTCTGTGACCCGAGCAGGATCTCGGCGATCCCCCGGTAGAGCGTCAGGGTACCGATGGTCACCGCGATGGAGGGCAGCCCCGCCTTGGCCACGAGGACGCCGTTCAACGCTCCGCCGACAACGCCGACGACTAGGGCGGCAATGATCGCTGGCCAGATTCCCCAGCCGTGATGCCACAGGTCGCCGAGGAGCGCGCCCGCCATGCCGAGCGTCGAGGCGACCGAAAGGTCAATCTCGGCCGTCACCACGATAAGCATCAGCGGCAGCGCCATGATCGCGATGTAGCCGGCGTTGATGCCCCCGTAGAACAGCGTGGTCTGGCTGGCGAAGGTCGACGACTCGGAGCTGCCGAATATCAGCGCGCCGATCAGGACAATGACGAGCCCGACCTCCCAGCGGGCCGCCTGCTGCCAGAGCGGCTGCCGTGCGGTGGGTTCGGGTGGGGCCTCCGGCCGCGCGCCCTGCATGCCGGCGCCGGCCGCGGCCGGCGCGATCTCAGAGCTCACGGTGGGCCCCCTCAGCAGAGCGCAGGCTGCGCGCTACCCGCAGCGACAGCCACCGGTCGATTGCGATTGCCGCCAGCAGCAGCCCGCCCGCGATGGCCTCGTCCCAGAAGGACGAGCTCCTGACCGCGACCAGGCCCTGCTGGATGGTATTGAGCAGGAGCGCCCCGAGCGCGGCGCCCACCACCGTGCCGCTGCCGCCGAAGATCGCGACCCCGCCGACGACGGCGGCCGCCACGATGTTCAGCTCGTAGCCGAGCCCGGCGCTGTTATCTACTTGCGCGAACAGCGCGAGGAAGAGCGCGCCGCCCAGGCCCGCGAGGGCGCCGCTGGTGACGAACGCCACGAACACGCGGCGGGCGCTTGGTATGCCGGCCAGCGCGGCGGCGTCGGGGTTGGACCCGATCGCGTACAGCTCGCGGGCGGGGCGGAAGGTCCGCATCACGTAGCCCACGACGGCAACCACGACGGCGACGATGATCGCCAGCCACGGGATGCCGAACAGCGTCCGGTAGCCGACCTCGATAAACGCGTGCGGCACCTGGCTCGGGACCACGATGCTGCCGTTCACCAGCTTGGAGTCCAGGCCCCTGATGATGTACAGCATCGCTAGCGTGACGACCAGGCTCGGCACCCGGACGAGCGTGGTGATGGCCCCGTTAACCACTCCAACGACCGCCCCGATGGCGATCGCGATCACGAACCCGGACCACACCGGTATGTGCTGTGTCCGGAACAGGTCGCCCACGACGAACGCGGACAGGCCCAGCGTCGATCCGACCGACAGGTCGATGTTGCGGGTGACGATGACCATCGTCTCCCCGACGCCCAGCAGCGCGATCAGGGAGGCTCCGACCAGCAGCTGCTGGATGCTCCCGCTGCTGGCGAAGTTGTGGTTCTTGAGCGTCGTCAGGAGGAACACCAGCAGCACGAGGGCCAGGGTCCCGGCTTCCCTGGCCCGCAGGAAGCGCGCCATCCTCGGTATCCCCGGCGCCTGCACGGGCGTCATGGGCGCGGCGGGGGCGGTCACGCCGATGCCTCCGCGACTTGCCCGGTGGCCGCGCGCATGATCTTGTCCTCGGTCGCGTCCGCGCGGGCGAACTCACCCGCCAGCCGGCCTTCGTGGATGACCAGGATGCGGTCGGCCACGCCAAGCACCTCGGGCAATTCTGAGGAGATCATCAGCACCGCCATTCCCTCCGCGGCCAGCTGGTCGATGATCCGGTGCACCTCGGCCTTGGTCCCGACGTCGATGCCCCTGGTCGGCTCGTCGATGATCAGCAGCGAAGGCGACCGGGCGAGCCACTTCCCGAGCACGGCCTTCTGCTGGTTACCGCCGGACAGGGTGGATACCGTGTCCCGCAGCCGCCCGTACTTGAGCTGGAGCCGCTCGGCCCAGGTCACCGCCAGCCGGCGCTCAGCGCCCCGGAAGATGAACCCGGCCCTGCTCAGCCTGCGCAGTGACGCCAGCGCGATGTTGTGGTCGATCCCCAGGTCCATGACCAGGCCTTGCTGCCGCCGGTCCTCGGGGACGAACGCGATGCCCGCCGCCATGGCCGCCGCCGGCGAGCCGTTCGGCAGCGCCTGGCCGAGCAGCCGCACCGAACCGGCGGTCCGGCGGTCAATCCCGAAGATCGCCCGGGCGACCTCGGTGCGTCCCGCGCCGACCAGGCCGGCCAAGGCAACGACCTCGCCCCGGCGGACGTTGAAGCTGACGTCGTAGAAGACGTTCTCCCGCGTCAGCGACGCGACCGTGAGCACCACCTCCCCCGGCACCGTGCCCGACTTGGAGTACAAGTCGCCCAGGTCGCGCCCGATCATCGAGCGGATGATGGTGTCCACGTCGAGTTGCCCGGTGGGCGCGGTCAGCACGAACTTGCCGTCGCGCATGATCGTCACCTGCTGGCAGATGGCGAAGACTTCCTCGAGGCGGTGCGAGATGAACATGATCGCCGCGCCGCGGCCGCGCAGCGCCGCGATGACCCGGAACAGCCGCTCCACCTCGACGTTGGTCAGCGCCGCGGTCGGCTCGTCCATGATCAGCACCCGGGCCCGCAGCGAGAGCGCCTTGGCGATCTCGACGATCTGCTGGTCGGCGACCGACAGGCCGCGGGCCGGCCGGGCCGGGTCGAGCACCACTCCGAGCTGCGCGAAGATCTCGGTCGCGTCGCGGTTCATGGCGCCGCGATCGATCCGGCGCCCCGCCCGGACCGGCTGGCGGCCAATGTAGATGTTCTCGGCCACGGTCAGGTCGGGGAACAGCATGGGCTCCTGGTAGATGACCGCGATGCCGGCCGCCCGCGCCGCCGCGGGGCCGTGCAGCGTCACCTCCTGCCCGTCCACGAGCACCTGGCCGCTGTCCGGCTGATAGACCCCGGCCAGGATCTTCACCAGCGTCGACTTGCCCGCGCCGTTCTCGCCGAGCAGCGCGTGCACCTCGCCGCCGCGCAGCTCCACCGACCCGTCGATTAGGGCCTGGACCGCGCCGAACGACTTCGCCGCGTGCCGAAGTTCAAGCGCCGGAGGCGCACCGACCGCCGCCGACTGATCCCTGGGCTCGCTTGCCTCGGCGTCCACCGGGCGCACCTCCGCGTGCGTCGGGTTCCAGCAAAATGTGGAACGTTTCAACTCCTCAGTAGTCTCAGCGTGCCCCTTGGAGGTGTCAATAAGGACGCCGCCCCCCGAATCTGAATCGTTATAACGGCACTGGCCGGTCGTTGTCTCCGGCCTTGTGCATCGCGCGGTAGGCCTCCACGGTGCGCAGCTTGTGCCAGCGGGCGTAGGACTCGACCTCCTCCTTGCTGCCGCATTCAAGCAGCTCGATCAGGCGCAGGTGCTCGCCGAGCGCCTCCTGCGAGCGGTGCGGCAGGTAGACGAACATCGTCGACCGAAGCCGGTCAAGGCGGGCGTTCGTCTGCGCGAGCATCTCGGTCAGGTAGGTGTTGGGGCACCGGGCGACGATGACCGCGTGCAACGTCCGGTTCAGCCGGCTGAACCGCCGCGGGTCCGCGTGGGCGGCGGCTTCCTCCATGGCCGTGGCGATCTTGCGCAACCGGGTCAGGTCTGACTTGCGCAGGTGCGCCGCGGCCTCGCCGCTGGCCGCGCCCTCCAGGATCGCCAGCGCCACCATGGCCTGCTCCCAGGTGGTGGCGTCCACGGGCGACACGACCGCCCCCACGTTGGGCGTGAAGCGCACCCAACCCTCTGCCTCAAGACGGCGCAAGGCCTCCCGGACCGGTATCGGGCTCACGCCAAGCTCGCGTGCGATCGCGTCGATGTTGAGCCGCTGCAGCGGCGCGATGCTTCCGACGTGGATCCGGTCCTTGATGATCGTATAGGTACGCTCCTGCTTATTCACGACTAGCAAGGGTAACGGCAAACGTCCTGGTTACGCGCACCTTGGTAAAGTGCCTCTTCATAGCCATATTCACGGAAACCGCAGTGACCGTGGCGCCCGAGGCCGCCTGGCCCCGTTCCATCGGAAGCTATACGATGCTGGGATGCCTAAGCTCGGGTGCGTGGACGTGCCAGACTGGATCAGGTCACTCGCCGCGACACGGCACTTCGGCGCCGGCGACCGGCGCGGGACCGCCAACCTCATCGACGCCGCCGCGCGGGCGCGGGCGGCGGCGTGCATCCGGGCGGGGAAATCCGTCAGCCTGGCCCGCCCGCTGCTTGGCGGTGACTACAACAGCACGGCGGCGCGGCCCGGCTTCCTGCACGAGACCTGGTACCACCCGGCCGGTGACGGCACCGGCTGGGGGCAGGACCACCTCGTGCTGAACCCGCACGGCCTGCAGAACACTCACCTCGACGCGCTTAACCACGTGGCCGTCGACGGCACGTTCTACGGCGGGCGGCCCGTGACGGCCAGGGAGCAGGGCTCGGTCGACGTGCTCGCGCCGGACGGGCTCGTCACCCGCGCGCTCTACGTGAACATCCCGCATGACCGCGGCACGGAGTGGGCGGACCGTCCGGTCGACGGCGCGGACATCGACGCGGCGCTCATCGCCGCCGGGCTGGCCGTTGAGCCAGGCGATGCCCTCTGCCTCGACATGGGCAGGGACCGGTTCGAAGCGGCCAGAGGCCACATGCTCGGCGGCCCGGAGACCGAGCAGGACGCGGGGGGCGGCCTGTCGAGCGACGGCGCGCGGTGGGTGGCGGAGCACCAGGTCTCGATCCTGGCCTGGGACATGCTCGACTCCGCCGAGGCAAAGGCGACCCACGCGTCCGCGCACGTCCTGACCTGGGCGATCGGGCTCTTGCTGCTCGACAACTGCGACTTCGCCGCGCTGCGCCGCTCCCATGGCCCGGGTACCCAGGTGGCCGGCGCCCTCGTGGTGTCACCGCTCGCGATCGAAGGGGCGAACGGCGCGAACCTCAACCCCCTCGTGCTGAGCTAGCCCCGGCCGGCCGGCAGCACAGGATCGTATATGACAGCATTTCACGCCGCCCCCGCGGCCAGGCGCACGGCTGCCCGCCGGGCAGCTGTCAGGCACGGGTCAGCGCAGGCGCCAGCCGCCGCCAGGCGTCCAGGGGCAGCGCCTCGTCCGCCCCCTGCCCGGCCTGCGGGGCGCCGAGCACGTGCAGGCATACGTGATCGGCGCCCGCATCATGATGAGCACGGACCCGGGCCGCGATCGCGTCCTCGCCGCCGTGCGCCACAAGCGCGTCCACGAGCCTGTCGCTCGCGGGGCCACGCAGGTCGTCGTCGGTGAAACCGAGACGGCGCAGGTTCCTGACGTAGTTGGGAAGGCCGAGGTAGTCGTTGACGAAGTCCCTGGCCCGCTCACGTCCGCGCGCGGGATCGCCATCGAGCACCGCCGCCTGCTGCGGGGCCAGCACGACGTCAGGCCCTAGGGCCTGACGGGCGGCGGCCGTATGCTCGGGCGGCACCAGGTACGGGTGCGCGGCGCCCGCCCGCGCTCCCGCCAGGGACAGCATCCGAGGGCCGAGCGCGGCCAGCATCCTCATCCCGGCCGGCACCGGTGCCGCGGCCGCGTCAAGCGCGTCCAGGTACGCCACCATGTTGGCGTACGGGCGGGCGTATGGCACGCCGAGGACGGATTCGACGAGCTGCGCGTGGCCGGCGCCGAGCCCGAGCATGAACCGGGGCCCGAACCGCGCCACAAGGTCAGCGTGCCCCTTCGCCACCGCCGCCGGGTCGTGCATCCAGATGTTCAGGATCCCGGTAGCGAGCGGCACCCGCCTGGTGGCGGCAAGCAGCTCGGCAACGGCACCGAGCACGTCACCCCCCACGTCGGGGATGAAGATCGCCGAGTAGCCGAGCTCCTCAAGCTCGGCAGCCGCGGCGGCCCGCGCGCCCCGGTCCGGGTGGTAGCGAAGCTCGCGACTCCATATGCCCACTTTGCCCAGGTCAACCGTCATGCCCGCGCACCCTCTCCGGCACGGCTCAGGCGTCCGTGCCCGTGCTCGCCCGCTCGCCTCCGCTTGGCAGCGGCAGTGATCGCCGGGCCGTCGCCGCTTGGCGGCAGCCGGCGCACGAGACATGATCGTGATTGTGTGACCATCGGTCAACTCTCGACGCCTCGGAACCTCTAGTCTACAGTTTCATATATGTTTTCTGCCGGTAAGGTGATCGGCCTGGGAGGTTATACCGTGTTCCGCAGGTCGTATATCTATCCGAGGTTGCTGCAGTGACGCCGGGCGAGCCGGCCGTGGCCGTCGAGACGCCCGCCACATCCAATTCGCCTGAGCTCCTCGTCCGCGTCGAGCACGCGGCGAAGGCGTTCGGCGCCACTCGCGCCATTTGGGACTGCTCGTTCGAGCTGCGCGCGGGAGAGGTGCACGCGCTTGTCGGGGAGAACGGCTCGGGCAAGAGCACGCTGGTGAAAATCCTCAGCGGAGTGCACGTGCCCGACTCAGGCCGAGTCGAGGTCGGCGGCTCCGTGGTCCAGCTACGCAGCCCGAAAGCCGCCCAGGATCGCGGCATCGCCACCGTCTTCCAGGAGGTCCTGGTCGCGCGGGACTGCTCCGTCCTCGATAACGTCTGGCTGGGCGCCGACGCCACGTGGCGGGTAAGGATCCCTGGCCGGGAGAAGCGGCGGCTGGCGAAGGCGGCACTGGAAGAACTGCTCGGCAGGCCGGTCGACCTCGGCGCGATCGTCGACGAGCTGTCGCTCAGCGACCGCCAGGCCTGCTGCATCGTCCGGGCCCTGCTGCGCCGCCCGCGCATCCTGATCCTCGACGAGGCGACGTCAGCGCTTGACGTCGCCACCCGCGACCGGCTGTTCGCCCTGATCGGCCGCCTCGTCGCCGAGGGCGTCGGCGTCGTGTTCATCACCCACCGGATGGACGAGATCGACCAGATCGGCGACCGCATCACGGTCATGCGCTCCGGGGAGACGGTCGCCAGCCTCGATCGCGCGGCCTCCACGCCGCAGGAGCTCGTCCGCCTGATGACCGGCGCGGACGAGCTGGTCACCACCGGCCGCCGTGACCAGGCCGCGACCGCGTCCCGCATCGGGGCGCCAGTGCTGAGCGTGCGCGGCCTGCGGCTGCGCCCCGACGGCCGGCCGATCGACCTGGAGGTGCGCGCGGGCGAGGTCATCGGGCTCGCCGGGCTCGAAGGCCATGGCCAGAACGAGTTCCTTGAGGCCCTGTGGGGCGAGAACGTCATCGCCGGCGAGATCGTCAGGCACCTCCCCGGCGGCGAGGTGACCGTCCGCTCCCCCGTGCAGGCCGCCAGCTGCGACATCGCCTACGTGCCCAGGGAGCGCGGCCTTGACTCCCTCTTCAGCTGGATGACGATCAGGGAGAACTTCGCGCTGCCCACCCTCGGCGCCGACACCCGGCTCGGGTGGCTCAGCCCCCGCTCGTCGCGGCGGCGCCTCGCCAGCTACACCGAGCGGCTGCAGATCGTGCTCGGCTCGCCGGAGGACCCCATCACCACGCTGTCCGGCGGCAACCAGCAGCGGGTGATCATCGCCCGCTGGCTCGCCTTCGGGCCGCGGATCCTGCTGCTTAACGACCCCACGCGCGGCATCGACATCAACGCCAAGCGCGACCTGTACGCGCTGTTCAGCGCGCTGGCGAGCGAGAGCCTCGCCATCGTGATGCTGTCCACCGAGCTGGACGAGCACGTCGAGCTGATGGACCGGGTACTGGTGTTCCGCGAGCACGAGCTGTCCCTTGAGCTAGACCGCGATGAGCTGTCGCGCGAGGCCCTCGTCGCGGCGTTCTTCGGCGAGAGCAGTGTCGGCGACAGAGGTGCTAGCGAGAACGGCGGGAAGCTGAGATGACGCAGGCAACCACGCTGCCCGCCCCGTCACAGGGTGCGGCCCCGGGCCGCCGCGTCCAGCGCGCCGCCCGTACCTACAGCTTCGGCTTCGCCGCCCTGCTCACGGTCGCGCTGCTGATCACGAACATCGCGACCATCCACGGCGGCTTCGGCTGGAGCAACCAGCTCGCCAACGTGGCCCCGGTGGCGATCGCCGCGCTCGCCAGCGCCCCGTCGATCATCGGCGGCGGCTTCGACCTGTCGATCTCGCCGCTGATCGTCCTGACGAACTGCGTGTTCGTCGTCTGGCTCGTCCCGCACGGGCTCGGGGGCGCCATCTCGGTGCCGATCGTGCTGGCCATCGGGCTCGGTGTCGGCATAGTAAACGGCGTCCTCATCGTCGCGCTGCGGGTCCAGCCGATCGTTGTCACGCTCGCGATGTTCTTCAGCCTGCAGGGCATCGACCTGCTCATCGCGCCGAACCCGGCGTCGGTGACGAGCACCGGGTGGCTGCGGCACCTCGCGTCGACCATCGGCGTGGTGCCCGGCGCCATCATCACGATCGGCGTGCCCCTCCTCATCTGGTTCGCCCTGCGGTTCGTCCCGTTCCGCCGCCTGCTCTACGCCGTCGGGAGCAACGACGCGACGGCTTTCTCAAGCGGTGTCAACGTCAACGCGGTGCGGATCGCGAGCTACGCGCTCGGCGGGCTGTTCGCCGGCTTCGGCGGCCTGGCCCTGACCGGCCTGGTGAGCTCCGCCGACGCGTCCAACGCCACCGAGTACACCCTCACCGGCATCGCGGCCGTGGTGCTCGGCGGCACGTCGCTGGCCGGCGGCCGGGGCGGCCTTATCGGCCCGCTGCTTGGCGCGTTCTCCATTTACCTGCTGGAGAACCTGCTGGCCACGTTCGCCATCAACCCCGCGTACCTGCAGATCGTCTACGGCGGCATCCTCGTCGTCGCGGTGGTACTCGGCGGGGCGCTCGCGGGAGAAAGCGGCGGCGGGCTGAAACGCACCGGCGCGGCATGGGGCCAGCGCCGCAGG
>JAWWPV010000993.1:0-2940 GCA_033854775.1 Trebonia sp. | reverse complement strand
GAAGGCGAGGGAGGATGTCGCGCGGCAGGAACAGCGGATGCACGTCGACGTCAACCAGGAGCGTCGTTGCCCGGCGGCCGGAACTCGGCTGCTCGCGCACCACAGCCTCTCGGGCAGTCACCGTCATGCCAGCGCCTCATTCCCTCGGCGGGTCGGCGAGTCCTCGACGACCACGTAGTCCTGCTCCACTGACACCGCCACCGTCTCGGCGACGTACGGGCCAGGGATGCGCCCATCAGGCCGCTCGTCCCGGCCGATCTCGCTGCCTGGCAGGACGTTCACGTCGTAGGAGAGGGCCGGGGCGACGCCGCGCCCGGGGCCCATGAACGACTGCCCGGTGGCGAGGTCGTACTCCCAGCCGTGCCAGGGGCACGCGATCAGCGGCGGGCCCGAGTCCAGCTGCACGTTACCGGGACCGGTGGAGACCGCCCGCGGCGCGAGCGTCCCGGCGCACAGCGGGCCAAACTGGTGGGGGCACCGGTTGCGGAGCGCGTAGAACTGGTCATCAACGCGGAAGACGCCGATGGACTTGCCGTTCACGTCGATGATCTTCCGGTCGCCGTTCTCGAAGTCGGAGACCTTGCCAACGACGACCTTCATGCGCTCCCCGCTCACGTGGCCCGGTTGAGCCGGGCCAACCGGACGGCTGTCCGTCAATGTCAGATAACGCTATATAAGCGCGCGTGGCAACAAAAGTGAACCACGGGCACGCGCCCGCTGTCGGTCGCGACGGCCCGAGCCGCTCCGCGATGTGCTGCGGACATAAATCGACGTCGATCACAGGCACGGGGCATTCTTGGCACTCCCGCCGCTAGCCCAGTCCGGCCTAACATTTCCTGGTCTGCAACTAACTGTGGCGGCCCTGGGGCCGCAGCCGACCGTCCCTGGAGCCAGCATGAGCGCGATCAAGACCGGTGCGATCGACTGCGACGTCCACGTCGAGCCGCCCTCCATGGACGCGCTGCTCGGCTACATCGACCCGTACTGGCACGAGTTCATCCGCAGCGGGCACCTCGGGGTACGCCACCGCCTCTACCCGGAGAGCGAGCCGATGTCCGCGCGCCCGGAGGCCCGCGCGGCGGGCAGCTTCCCGCCGCATACCTACGAAGAGCTGCGCGCCCAGCTCCTCGACCCGTACGAGCCGCTCGCCGTGATCCTCACCTGCGTCGCGACCTTCCAGGGCAGCCGCAACCCGTACTTCGAGGCGGCGATGACGACCGCCGTGAACAACTGGATGCGGGATGAGTTCCTCGACCGCGACGAGCGCCTGCGCGGCAGCATAGTCGTGCCGGTCTTCCATCCGGAGGCCGCGGGCGAGGAGATCGACCGGCTCGGCGGGGACCGCCGGTTCGCGCAGGTGCTGCTGCCGGTGCGGAGCGAGACGCCCTGGGGGAACGTGCGCTACCGCGCGATCCACGAGGCGGCCAGCCGGAACCGGCTGCCGATCACCCTGCACGCGTGGGGCGGCTGGGGAATGGCGCCGACGTCGACGGGAACGGCGTCGACCTACTACGAGGACTACCTCTACAACTCTCAGATCGTCGCGCCGAATCAGGTCCTCAGCCTCGTCGCCGAGGGCGTCTTCGACCGGTACCCGGACCTGCGCGTCTGCCTCGCCGAACTCGGCTTCGCCTGGCTCCCTTCGCTGCTATGGCGCTTCGACAAGGACTGGAAGGCGCTGTGGCGCGAGACTCCGTGGGTGCGCGACAAGCCGTCGGCCTACGTGCGTAAGCACATGCGGGCGACGACAAGCCCGACGCTGATCCCCGGGCGCACGGCCGCGAGCGAGCTCGCGCAGCTAGCCGACATGCTCGACGCCGGGCACATGCTCCTCTACTCGAGCGACTACCCGCACGATCACGGCAACGATGCCCTTGAGAACCTCCTCGCCGTGCTCGGCGAGGAAAACCGGGAGGCCGTCCTGTCGAAGAACGCCGCCGCGTTCTTCGACATCACCGTCCCCGCCCCCTCCTGACCGCCGTCCGGCCAGGGAGTTGCCCACTGCCCAATCGCGCACGTGCCGACGGTCACCTCGGCGTACGAATTGGAATAACCGCTGCGGTCGGCGTCCTGACCGGTCCCTTGCTGGACAAGGCCGCCGGGGGGACGTTTCATTCTTTCTCGTCCCGGCGGGTTGATGTGCTCCGGACAGCTTGTGTTGTTAGAGTTTGGTGCAGTCCGGTTCGCTGCGGTTTCAGTCATCAACCATAGTCTCGCCTGACGGGCAACCATGAATCGGCTCGTGTCGACGGAGGTCAGCGTAGTGCGACGCAACGCGCGTGATTGGCTCGGTCTGGTCGAGCATGATAATGACGCCCTAATCAACAAGGATGGGTATGCGACCGAAGATGTCAGTCAGCTTCAGAACGACGATGAAACCCCGAGTGACCAGCTTTCCATGGGTGACGATATCCAAATCGCAATAGTGCGTCCGCGAAACTTCCGGGATGCCGCCACCGTTGGCGAGTACTATCGCCAGGAAATTCCGGTAATCATCAACTTGGAGGACATGGACCATGCGGAGGCCACGCGCATCATAGATTTTGTCTCGGGTCTCATTCTCGGTCTCGGTGGCGACATCGAGCGACTTTCTCGGCGTGCATTCTTGATCGTGCCTGCCGACGCGACCATTCTTACCACACATGATGGCTTGACCGAGGAAGGTTTCTTTAACCAGGCATTACGGTCGGTAAACGACAGTCCGACCTCCCGACTTGCAACGGTCGGCGGGCATGTAAAGCCGGGGCGCGCCACTCCGAGGTCCATGTGCCGCGCCGGGGGCGGGCTTCGAGCATGCGATGGGATACTAAGGCCCCAGGTGCTGGGAAGAAGCGATAGGCGCCGCGGTGGCGGCGGAGTGAGGCGGTGGGCGCGTGACGAAGATCGCGATCCTCGATGACTACACCGGCGTTGCCCTGGAGTACGGCGACTGGTCGGCGC
>JAWWPV010000992.1:0-6740 GCA_033854775.1 Trebonia sp. | reverse complement strand
ACGACCTGCGGCATACCGGCAATGAGCTTACCGCCGACGCAGGCGCGAACCTCAAGGAACTCATGGCCCGGATGGGGCAGGACTCCGAGCGTGCCGCGCTGATCTACCTGCACTCCTCGGCGGCACGTCAGCGTGTCCTGGCCGATGAGGTCGGCAAGATGGCGGCTATCGCACTCGCTAAGGTCAAGTCGGCTAAGCCATCGGGCACGCAACGGGCACGTGAGCCGAATACGCTCGCTAACCCGTCTGGCGACTCTATCTCTGACCTGGGTAGATGACCTGCGCCCCGACCGCGACTCGAACGCGGGACCTACCGCTTAGGAGGCGGTCGCTCTATCCACTGAGCTATCGGGGCCTGCCGAAGCCCCATGTTACCTGGGATGGAGCGCGCTTGCCGCCCTTCACGCGACGCCCGATGTCCAAGCATCCCGGGGGTGGCCGGGCTGCACGGCGTGGCGGCGGGCGGCGGCCTGCCGGGGGTCCCGTGCGCGTCCGGGGCGGTACGCCGCCGCCGGGGCGCGGTTCCTGGATTGCTCACGGAACCGCGTCCCGAGCCTCTCACCGAGCCCGTCGTGTCTGCCGGCGCAACGGGCTGTTGCGGCTCCTGCTGTCAGGCTGCCGCGCGATCAGGCCTCGGCCGTCGCGGCCTGCACGCACCCGCCGCCGGTTACCGCGAAGTCATTATTGCTGAACTCCTCCTGGGTCAGGAAATGGAGACCGTTGATCACCTGGTTGTACAGCTGCCCGGCAGTTCCCTGGGTCGCGCCGTAGGTATAGGCGCACTCGTCGCCGATCTCGTAGCCGCTGGAGTCGTACCAGCCGGTACTGGTGTCCGGGTCGGTAATCGCCTCACTGATCTCGTGGCTCGTGGGGCTGATCGCGACGTCGGCGTCGGGGTTGCCGTTCGGCGACTCGACCACACCGAAGCTGCTCTCGGTACCGCAACTGAACCCCGTTCCCGAGTTGTAGACCGGGTAGGGCATGCTCGCGTACACGGCGCTGCTGGCGGTTTCGCTGTGGTAAGCGCAGTAGGCCGCGCTCGGTTGGTGGTTGATCGTGCAGGCGTTGGCCGAAGTAGTCGTCGAACCGGGGTTGAAGCACGACTCGACGTGCTTGGGCAGGTACAGCACGTAGATATGAGAGAGGTTACGTGGCAGGCCGCTGGCCGCGGTGACGCTGTTGATCTCAGCCTGGAGCTGGGCGTCATCTAGGCAGGCGCTGTAGCCGGAGCCGTCCGCGTAGATCCCTGTCGTGTCCGTGCCGGCCACTGTGCAGCCGCTCGCGGGCAGCGCGCCGGCGTCGTTAACGGGAGTGCCGAGCGTGACCGAGTAGTTGATCTGCCCGTTATTACCGCTGTACTCGTTCAGCACCGAAAACACGTTTGTGTTCTGGCCGCTCGCCGATGACACGGCACTGACATAGGAGGTGAGGAGCGACGTATAGGACGAATCCATCGGGAAGCTAGACGGATTCCAGAAGATCGGCGTGACGACCAGCGGGCCGGTCGACGGCGTCATCATCATCGAGCCTCCGTGGAAGATCAATGGCGGAGTGCCTGTGGCGGGGTCGCTGGTGTTATGCGCCTTGGTGTTGCTGGTGGCCTGATGGGCAGATTTGGCCGGGCATTTGGCGCCTATCGCAGGCACGATGCCGGCGATGTGGCCGCTGCGGGACGGCAGTCCGCAGGCTCTGGGGGGCTGAGAGGCCGCGCTCGCGGCCGGCGGAGTCACCGAGGCGAGCGCAGTCCCTGCTAGCAAGAGCAGAGACACGCCCAGTCCCCATCGCTTGTGTGCGTTCTTCATTTTTCCATCCCTATTGGCGTCTTCCGGACTGCACCGGGTCCACCACGATAGTGCGACAGCACACTTTTCCGGTCAATAGCCAATTTTCTGCAACAATTTAGAAACAAACCGACCAGACTAGGTAACTTTGGTCTCAAGCGTCGCGAGCCGTTTATTCGTTCACAGCAGGCGGCGTGCCCTGGCCAGTGTCAGACCAGGGCACGCAATACGCGGCCGCAGGATTACGACAACTGATGTCTGGTTGTGGCCTCCCGCGCAGCCGAGGATGCCAGGCAAGCCCAGGGACACCGCTCCCCCGTCCCGCGACCCACGGACCGATCGCGCATGCCTGAGGGCGCCAGCACGAGCGACACACCGGTCCGCCTGCTTCCCATCACGATGCCCTGTCCGACAGTCCGCCCGTGTTGATCAGGTCTCCTGCCGCACCAGGTTTGGCCCGTTTCGGCCGGGGAAGTGGCGCGTGAAGCTTTTCGCAGCCTGCCGATTCGCTGGTCGTGCCACGCGCCGGGGGCTTATCTTTGTAGCTTCTGTAGCATTCACCCACTCATCTCATGCCGATCGGAGGTCCTGCGGGCTTGTGAGCGTGGAGGAGACGGTCCCACCGCAAGATCAAGAGCAGCAGGAGGTCACCGCCGGCGGTGCCGGGGAGAAACCCGAGGAGACGCCTCGCGAGGTACCGAGCGAGCAGCCCAGCGAGAAACCCGGGGCAACGACCAGCGAGGGGAAGCCGGAGGGACGCGGCTTCCGCCCGGACATCCAGGGCCTGCGGGCGCTGGCCGTCGGCATGGTGGTGATCTACCACCTGTACCCGTCGCTGCTCACCGGCGGCTTCGCTGGCGTGGATGTTTTCTTCGTGATCTCCGGGTTCCTGATCACCGGCCACCTGCTGCGCGAGTATCACAAGACCGGCAAGGTCGCCCTGCTCGACTTCTGGGGACGGCGCGCCAAGCGTCTCGTGCCGGCGGCGGCCCTCGTGCTGACCGTGACGTGGATTGCCTCGCGACTGCTGCTGCCAGCGACAAGGCTGGCGGACACCGCGTCCCAGATCAGGGCGAGCGCGTTCTACTTCCAGAACTGGCAGCTCGCGTGGAACGCGGTCGACTACCTCAAGTCGGGCAGCGCGGCGAGCCCGGTCCAGCACTTCTGGTCGCTGTCCGTGGAGGAACAGTTCTACCTGGGCTGGCCGCTGCTGTTCCTCCTCGCGGCGCTCGTGGCGCTCACCGCACGGCGGACCGAGCAAAGGCGTGCTCGCGGGCACCGCGTGGTCCTTCTGCTTGCGGGCGCGATCGTCGCCGGCTCGCTCTGGTACTCGGTCTACTACACGCACGCCAACCCGGCGGGCGCCTACTTCGTGACGACGACCAGGATCTGGGAACTTGGCCTCGGCGGCCTGGTCGCGCTGCTGCCAGCGGGACTTAGCCAGCGAGTCGGCCGGTTCGGCTTGCTCGGCTGGGCCGGGCTTGGCCTGGTGATCGCGTCAGCGTTCGCGCTGAGCGGCACGAACGCCTTCCCCGGGTACCTCGCCCTGCTGCCCGCGGGCGGTGCCGCGCTGCTGATCCTCGGCGGCTCGGCGGCTGGACGCTTCGGGCCGCACCGGCTGACGTCGGCCAGGCCGATGGTGTTCATCGGCGGCATCTCCTACTCGCTGTACCTGTGGCACTGGCCGCTCATCGTCTTCTACACCGCGCGGAGCGGCCGGGCGGCCGGTGCGCTTACCGGACCGGCCATCGTCGTGGTCGCCATCGCGCTGTCCTGGCTGACCAAGGTCTGGGTCGAGGACAAGGTGCGGACCGCGTCGCTGCTGTCCGGGCACGGCTGGCGGTCCGTTTCCACGGCGCTCGCGGCGGTCGTGCCCGTCGTCCTCGTGTCGGTCTACATCGCCGCCGAGCCCGGGCCGTGGAACGGCCACCTGGGGCCGAACTACCCGGGCGCCGCTGTGCTGGCCAGCAAGGTGATCAGGGGCGAGGTCAAGCCGGCTCCCGTTCTTCCCCCGCCGTCAGAGATCAAGCTCCCCACGTACTGGCAGCAGGGGTGCCTAGGCGCCGAGAGCTTGGCCACGCCCAAGGAGTGCGTCTACGGGGATACCTCGGACCCCGTGCTGACCGTCGCGCTGGTGGGCGACTCGATAGCAGGCGACTGGTTCACGCCCCTGCA
Organism: Trebonia sp.; assembly: GCA_033854775.1. Lineage (GTDB taxonomy): Bacteria > Actinomycetota > Actinomycetes > Streptosporangiales > Streptosporangiaceae > Trebonia. The sequence continues at coordinate 2,784 of JAWWPV010000992.1, read as the reverse complement.
GCAGATCGCCGTCCAGCGGCACTGGAGGCTGGTCACCGAGCTGCACTCTGTCTGCCCGCTCAGCGCGGCGGTGCTGGTCACCCCGAGCACCGGCGGCCCCTACACGGCGTGCCACGCCTGGGGGGCAGCCGTGGTGCACGATCTGGAAACAAAGATCAAGCCGGACGTCGTGATCACCAGCGAGATACCCGGGCTGGCCACGATCAGGCACCCGGCGGGCGGCGCGGCGGCGCAGGCGGACATCGGGGTCGGGATGGCGCAGTACTGGAAGCAGCTTGAGGGCCACGGAATCTCTGTGGTCGCCATCAAGGAATCGCCGACCATGGGGCTGAACGTGCCGGAATGCGTCACCGACAACCCCACCTCGCCGAAGAAGTGCGCCGTGTTGAAGTCCAAGGCGATCGCGCCGGACCTGCCCACGGTGTACGCCACCCAGGCGGCCGCGGGCACGGTTCCGTTGATTGACATGAACTCACTGATATGCGGTCGGGTTAAATGCCCGCCTATAGTCGGAAATGTCCTGGTTTACCAAGACAGCCATCACCTGACGAGCACCTACGCGCTGACCACCGCGCCATACCTCGAGAAGCGACTGCTCGAGGTGAGCAAGACCCTGTCCAGGGCGTGATCGGGAGCCCTCAATTTGTGAAATCTCGCACAAGCTCAGCGGGCGCGCGCCGCCGATGTCGCCGAAATCACGTTGTGCCAGGTCACCCCAGCTGGCCTAGACCAAAGCGCGAGCCGCATGCCGCAAGCTTGGCGGACTCCCCGCGGGCATGTCATGAATACTCTCCGTTACGGATGATGCGAAGAGCGTGATAGATCCCTCACTGCAATAGCGAGCGTTCTCCTGTCAAGATGAATAAATCGCCAACTTCTCAAGCGATGAGCTTGACGAACCGAGAGGACCAAGTACGTGGTCGATGTTGATGCCATCTTGGAAGCCGCCCACCTGAAAAACGACCACGTGCGCGAGTACGTTCGCTACTGGGCCGGAATCACTGGCGCGGCCAACATCGAGGTCGTCAGCGCCGATGACGACACAAGGCTGATCCAGGAGGCCCTGGCGGCTGGCGAGATCCTGCCGGCGGGCGAAGACCTCTACTACTCGCGCAGCTACTACAAGGACACCGCGCGGTCGGAGGAGCGCACGATCGTCGCGACGAGCAACCCGGCCGACAAGGGCGTGTACGACAACTGGTACCCGTCCGACGAGATGAAGGCCAAGCTCACCGGCCTGATGACGGGCGCCTCCAAAGGCAAGACCATGTACGTCATCCCGTACCTGATGTCCGCCCCCGGGTCCCCTCTCGAGAAGTACGCGGCGGGCGTCGAGCTGACGGACAACCGCAGCGTCGTCCTGCACATGAACCGGATGGCCCGGGTTGGCGTCGAGTTCATCAACAACCTGGCCGACCCGGACAGCTTCGTGCGCGCCGTGCACGTGACCGGCGACCTGGAGAACCTGGGCCAGGGCACGCCGGAGGACAAGCGCTACTTCGTCACCGTGGCCGACGAGCGGACAATCCTGCACTTCGGCTCGTCCTACGGCGGCAACGCTCTGCTCGGGAAGATCGCGCACGGCCTGCGCCAGGCCGCCTACGACGGCTGGTCGTCCCGTAAGTTCCTTGCCGAGCAGTTCATGCTGCTCGGCATCACCGACAAGGTGACCGGCAAGAAGTGGCACATTGCGGGCGGCTTCCCGAGCGCGTCCGGCAAGACGAACCTCGCGATGACCCTCTCCCCTGACGCGCTTGGCGATCGCTACTACGTCGAGTTCTACGGCGACGACATCGCCTGGATGTGGGTCGGCGAAGACGGCCGCCTCTACGGCATGAACCCCGAGTTCGGTGTATTCGGCGTCGCCAAGGACACCAACGAGAAGACCAACCCGGGAGCGATCGAGTCCGTCGCGCCGGGCACCAAGGCGATCTTCACAAACATCGCCTACAACACGAAGACCCAGGAGGTGTGGTTCGAGGGGCGCACGCCCAACCCGCCGGCCGACCTCGACGGCTGGCTGGACTGGAAGGGCAACCCGATCGCCGACCGCTCGCCTGCTGAGGCGAACGACCCGTGGGCGCACCCGAACAGCCGGTTCACCACCACCCTCGCCAACGTGCCGAACATAGCGATCGACTACGACAACCCGGTCGGCGTCCCGATCGACGGCATCATCTTCGGTGGCAGGACCCGCGACCGCGAGCCGCTGATCCGGGCGATCACCGACGTGGCCGAGGGCGTCTACGACGGCCTCACCCTCGGCGCCGAGGCGACCTTCGCGGCCGACGGCCTCGACGGCCAGCTCCGCTACGACCCGATGTCCATGCGCCCGTTCATGTCCTACCCCGAGGGCCCGTACGCGGCGCACTGGCTGAAGATCATCGGCGCGTGCACCAACAAGCCGATCTTCGCCCACGTCAACTGGTTCCAGCGCGACGCCGAAGACGGCCACTTCCTCTGGCCCGGCTACCGTGACAACCTGCGCGCCCTGCTGTGGCTAATGCAGTTGCGCGACGGCGAGGTAGCAGGGGTCGAGTCTCCGGTCGGCATCCTGCCGACCAAGGACGAGCTCAACACCGACGGCCTGCAGATCGACCCGGCCGACCTCGACAAGCTGCTCACGATCGACATCGACCGGTGGAAGCAGGAGATCGGCTTCCGCCAGGCGTACCTGGAGCAGTTCGCCAACCTCCCGGAGGAGATCTGGGCCGCCCACCGCCGCGTCGCCGAGGCCCTGGGCGACTAGGCACCAACGCAGCGGCAGGTAGCCGCGGGCTGGTG
>JAWWPV010000991.1:0-5806 GCA_033854775.1 Trebonia sp. | reverse complement strand
ACGGTGATCAATAACGGGACGCCGCACCGCGCGCCGGCCGCAGGCGACGTGCTGTCGCTGTCGGCGGCCCCCGGCTTCGGCAGCGCGAGCGGCGGCCACACCGCGGTCGTCCAGTCGAGTTCGGTGAGCGCGGCGGGCAGCGGGACGGTGACGGTCGTCGAGGAGAACGCGGACGCCGCCGGCGTCGCGGAGCTCCAGGTCAGCGGCTGGACCGTGCGCTATCCCGGATTCGCCTTCGCGGAGTGGCTGACCACGACCGGCCTGATCGTCACCTCTCCGCACCCGCCACCGGCCCAGGCGGGCAAGCGCTACTCCTTCGCCCTGACCGCGACGGGCGGCCGGCCGCCCTACCGCTGGCGGGTGACGTCCGGCGCGCTGCCCGGCGGCCTGGTGCTCTCCCCCGCGGGGACCCTCTCGGGAACGGCCCGCGCGGAAGCAGCCGCCGGGACGCGGACGGGCGCCTGGCCGGTGGCGGTGGCCGTGACGGACGCAAGCGGCGCGACCGCGACCGCGGGCCTTTCGCTGTCGGTGGCCGCGGCGACGGCGGCCGCGGCCGACGGCTCAGCCGACAGCCTGCGGTACGCCGAGGGCGTGGCACCACCCTGACGACGAGGCCGGGTAACCGCCCTGCGCGACGGGCTTCGCAAAATTTAGTTCCAATAACAAGTGAATCCGTAGATTACTTGATCTCTATCTACGAAATTAGTTGACACGGATGCGGAACACGACAAGCATGAGAGCCGAGTACTGTACGCCGGAAGGATGTGAACGGATGGCCCACGGCCCGCGCGGCGGCCCGGTCGCCATGCCCGTGCTCGACGAGATCTCCAAGCAGATCATTGAGCAGTTGCAGACGGACGGACGGCGGTCCTACGCGGCGATCGGCAAGGCGGTCGGGCTGTCAGAGGCCGCCGTCAGGCAGCGCGTCCAGCGGCTGCACGAGGCCGGCATCATGCAGGTCGTCGCGGTCACCGACCCGCTCAAGCTCGGCTTCCGGCGTCAGGCGATGATCGGCTTGCGCTGCGACGGCGACGTGCGGCAGGTAGCCGACCAGCTCGCCGGCATGGATGAGATCGACTACGTGGTGCTGACCGCCGGCTCGTTCGACCTCCTTCTTGAGGTGGTTTGCGAGGATGACGACCACCTCCTGGAGATTCTGAGCCGGGTACGCGGCGCACCGTCCGTCACGTCAACCGAAACCTTTGTTTACCTAAAACTGCGCAAGCAGACTTACACGTGGGGAACCCGCTGACCTGAGCCGCACTTCATAATCTCCGGCGCGCGAATGTGCCATTGGTGCCCGATAACAACGTCAATGGCACGCACGCGAGAATGGCGCGGGCAGGTGCCGGCGGGCCGGATCGGCCGTTTGCCGGCCGACGGCGGGTGGTGGCGTTGTACGATGCCCGGAAACCACCAAATGCCCGCCGCGGGTTGGCCAGGGGGCGGGCCGTACGATACGAGGGAAATCGTGACCGCGCTGACATCGGGCCAGCGAAATAATCTCCCGGCCGAGGTCACCCGGTTCATCGGAAGACGGCGGGAACTGCCGGCCATCGCCGATGCCATCGAGCGGCACCGCCTCGTCACCCTGCGCGGGGCGGGCGGCGTCGGCAAGACGCGCCTCGCGCTGCGCGTGGCCGCCGACCTGCGCGGCGGTTTCGCGGACGGCTGCTGGCTGGTCCAGCTGTCGCCGCTCCAGGCCCCCGAGCTCCTCGCGCGCACCGTGTCGGAGGCACTCGGGCTGCCCGACGAGGCCGCGGGCGACGCGCCCCGGGTGCTCGCGCAGAACCTGGCGGAACGCGAACTGCTCCTCCTGCTCGACACCTGCGAGCACCTCACCGGGGCGTGCGCGGAACTCGCCGCGCTGCTGCTGCCCGCCGCGCCCGGGCTGCGCATCCTGGCGACAAGCCGCTCTCCCCTGGGCCTGCCGGCCGAGCACACGCTGCTGATCACCCCGCTTGACCTGCCGGCGGCGGACGACGCGACCGCCGCCCACGCCGACGCGGTCACCCTGTTCGTCGACCGGGCACGGGCGGCGGTCCCTGACTTCGCGCTCACCCCGGAGAACACCCCCGCCGTCGCCGAGCTGTGCCGGCGGCTCGACGGGATCCCGCTCGCCCTTGAGCTCGCGGCCGTCCGGCTGCGCGGCATGCCCGTCGAGGAGCTACTCGCCCGGCTGAGCGACCGGTTCCGCGTCCTCGGGGCCACCAGGACGGCCACCGACCGGCACCGCACGCTGCGCGCCGCGGTCTCCTGGAGCTACGAGCTGTGCACGCCGGCCGAGCAGAAGCTGTGGGCGCAGCTGTCGGTGTTCCCCGGCGGCTTCGGGCTCGCGGCGGCCGAGCACGTCTGCGGTCCTGGCACCGGCGAGACCCTGCGCCGGCTCGCCGACAAGTCGGTCATCCAGTTTTCTCCCGATGGGGCAGACGACCGCTACCGGCTGCTCGACACGATGCGGGAGTTCGGCGCGGAACTCCTGCACGCGGGGGGCGCGGCCGGGCCCGCGCGAGCGCGCGCCAGGCACCGCGACCACTACCTGGGGCTGGCGGAGCGGGCCGCGGCCGGCAGCATGACCGCCGGGCAGACGGCCTGGCTGACCCGGCTCGGCGTGGAGACCGCGAACCTGCGGGTCGCGCTCGACTTCTCCTTCACTACGCCCGGCGAGGCGCCGGACGGCCTGCGCATGACGCGAGCGCTGCTGCCCTACTGGCTGATGACCGGCCAGTTCACCGAGGGCAGGCGCTGGCACGACCTGGCGCTCGCGGCCGCGCCCGAGTCGCGTGACGACCCCTGGGCGGTGTTCGGCGCGGGCGTGCTCGCGGTGCAGCAGGGTGACTTCGCGACCGGCGGCCCGCTGCTCACGCGGGCGACGGGACTGGCCGAGGCCACGCCCGATGAGGATCTCGCCGCGCACGTCACCGACGCGCGCGGCATGCTCGCGTTCTACTCGGGCGACCTGGCCACCGCGCAGGCCGAGTTCGCGTCGGCGCTCTCCGTCGATGAGCGGGCCGGGTTCGGCGACCCGACGGCGCTGGTCACCTACGCCAGGCTCGCCTCGGTCTGCCTGCTGACCTTCGAGCTTGACCGGGCGGTCAGGCTCTGCGAGGAGTGCATACGGCGCTGCGATGAGCTCGGTGAGCAGTGGGCGCGCGGCACGGCGCTGTGGACGCGCGGCGCCGCCCGCTGGCTGTCCGGCGACAACGCCGCCGCGGTCGAGGACGCGCTCGCCTGCCTGCGGATCAAGGAGCCGCTCGGCGACCTGCACACGATCGCGATGTCCTTCGACCTGCTGTCCGTCTGCCTGGTGGCCACCGATGAGTTCGAGCGGACCGCCGTGCTGCACGGGGCAAGCGAGAAGCTGTGGACGCTGCTGAACGCGCCGGCGCTCATGGGTCCCGCCTACGCTGAGATCCGCAAGAGCGCCGCGGACACCGCGCGCAACGCACTCGGCGAAGAGCGCTTCGACGCGCTGGCGGGACGCGGCTACGCCATGTCGCTGTCCGTCGCGCTCACGGTAGCGAAGGGTGAGGTGCCCGCCGCACCTCCCGCCGACACCGCCGCGCCCGGCACCGGGCTGAAGGTGCTCACCCGGCGCGAGCGGGAGATCGCCGGCCTGGTCGCCGACGGCCTCGGCAACCGGGAGATCGCCGAACGGCTCTACCTCTCCAAGCGCACGGTCGACTCCCACGTGGAGCACATCTTCAGCAAGCTGGGGTTCTCCTCCCGCGCCCAGCTCACCGCCTGGGTACTCGAACGCAGGGAACCCGCCTGATCCCGTTATCGGTAGATCTGCCGTGACCTGCGAGGTAACCAGCCGATCCCAATATTCATCAAGATCGGGGGGCGCTACCTTCCCTGCCGTCACCAGTCGTTTACCGTCGGACGGCAAAGTCTCCGCATGTCAGATGACTCGGGGTCCGGCTTGTCCAGGCGACAGATGATCGCCGCGGGCACAACCGGCCTGATCGCCCCGACCGGCGCGGGGCCGGCCCGCGGCGGGGCCCGCGGGCGGCAAGAGGCCGCGGACGGCACCCCCGAGCAGATTCACCTCACCTGGGGCGACGATCCGACACGGACCGTGGTCGTGTCGTGGGCGTCGCCCGGTCAGGCGGAGCGGCCCCGCGTCCGGATCGGGCAGCGGGTCATCGCCGCCGCCGAGCGCGCCTGCACCGACGCGCCGAGCGGCGCCGTCACCTGGACCTACCACGCGCGGGTGGACGGGTTGCGCCCCGGCGCGACCTACGGGTACGCGGTCACCGCCGACAACGACGCCTACGCGGCCGACCCGTTCAGTGCCACGTTCACCACGGCGCCCGCGGGACGCGCCGCCTTCAGGTTCACCAGCTTCGGCGACCTCGCGGCGCCCGGCCAGGCGCGGGCAACCGCCAGGGATAACTGGCAGGCGGCGTACGCGGTGGGCGCGGTGGAGACGTTCCAGCCGCTGTTCCACCTGCTCAACGGCGACCTCGCGCACGCCGGCCTGAACCTGGGCGCGCTGAACCAGGGCGCTCGGGCGCAAGGCTGGCGGGACTTCGGCAACAACGTCCAGGCGTCGGCGGCGAACCGGCCGTGGCTGCCGGTACCTGGCGACCACGAGCTTGAGGCCGGCAACGAGGAGGGGCTCGCTTCCTACCTGACCAGGTACACGCTGCCGGCTAACGGGGTGGACGGCCTTGAGGGCCGGTGGTACGCGTTCCGGGTGGGCACGGCGCTCTTCGTCTGCCTGAGCGGTGACGACGTCGCCTACTCCGCCGCGCGCGGCTACTCGGGCGGCACGCAGACCCGGTGGCTTGAGTCGACCCTGGCGGCCGCCCGCGCCGACGCCTCCATCGACTGGATCGTCGTGCAGCTCCACCAGTGCGCGTGCTCGTCGGCGCCGGCCGGCAGCGGGTCCGACCTGGGTGTCCGGCGGGAGTGGCTGCCGCTGTTCGACACCTACGAGGTCGACCTGGTGCTCTCCGGGCACGACCACGGGTACGAGCGGTCCTTCCCCGTCCGCGGCTTCGACACGGCGGCGGGCACGGAGACCCTGACCGGCGCGACGGCGGACACCCGGCGGCCCCGCCCGGTGACTACGGTGGACAGCGGGGTGTTCGACACCAGCCAGGGCACCGTGCACCTGGTCCTCGGCTCCGGCGGGAGCGTGCATGGCGCCGCCGGCTCCGGAGACGGTGAACGAGGGGCGCTCACCCGGATAGCCAGGGTCTTTACCAGGCCGGCTCCGCCCGTGCCTGGCCAGCGGGTGTCCGGCGGCGACACGTGGCCGGTCGCCGACGCAGTGGAGGCGGCGACCTGGTCCGCCCGGCGCGACACCTCCACCGGGTACGGCATCGCGGTCTTCGACGTCAGCCCCGGCAGCGAGGCGGGCGGCCAGACGTCCATCACCGTGCGGTACTACCACGCGGCCGGCCCTGACCCGGCCGACCCTGGCCCGGTCACCCTCGCCACAGGCGCACCAGGCGCACCAGGCGCGCCAACCGACGACTACGCGCTCTTCGAGACGTTCACCCTGGTCAGGCCCCGGTCCGACGGACGGCGCTGGCACCCCAAGGAGTGAGCGCCCCTGGTAACCGCCGCTCCCCGGTCGTCGCGCGATCCGGGAGGCGGGCGCGGCCACGGCTCGCGGGAAGCGGTACCGTCGGTAGCCGTGACTAACGTGGACGCGGTGGTGGTCGGTGCCGGTGTGGTCGGGCTGACGACCGCGATATCGCTCGCGGAGGCCGGGCTGGCCACCCGGATCGTCACGGCGGCGGCGCCGGCCGCGACGACGTCCGCGGCGGCCGGGGCGATCTGGGGGCCGGTG
>JAWWPV010000990.1:0-2862 GCA_033854775.1 Trebonia sp. | reverse complement strand
TGATCGTTACGTCCAGACGAGTTCGCCGACCGGCCGGTAACGCTGAGTGGCGGCCCGCGCTGGCGTTTCGCGTGTCCGCTCAGCCGAAAAGTGTGGGGAGATCCACCGACGGAGGCGGGGTGAGCCCCAGGTGGGCCCAGCCCGCGCGGGTGGCGACCCGGCCGCGCGGCGTCCGCGCGAGCAGGCCGTGCCTGACCAGGAACGGCTCGGCGACCACCTCGACGGTCTCCGCCTCCTCCGCCACCGCGACGGCGAGGGTGGACAGGCCCACCGGGCCGCCGCCGAACCGCCTGATCAGGGCGTCGAGCACCGCCAGGTCGAGCCGGTCGAGGCCGAGCTCGTCGACCTCGTACAGCTCGAGGGCGGTCTTGGTGAGATCCCTGGTGACCAGGCCGTCGGCGCGGACCTCGGCGTAGTCGCGGACCCGGCGCAGCAGGCGGTTGGCGATCCGCGGCGTGCCACGGGAGCGCAGCGAGAGCTCCTCGATGGCGCCGTCCTCGATCCGCACGCCAAGCAGGCCGGCGGACCGCCTGAGGATGACGCCGAGCTCTTCCGGCTGGTAGAAGTCCAGGTGCGCGGTGAAGCCGAAGCGGTCGCGCAGCGGCGCGGGCAGCAGGCCCGCCCTGGTGGTCGCGCCCACCAGGGTGAACGGGGCGATATCGAGCGGGATCGCCGTCGCGCCCGGGCCCTTGCCGACCACGATGTCAACCCGGAAGTCCTCCATCGCCAGGTACAGCATCTCCTCGGCGGGGCGGGGGAGGCGGTGGATCTCGTCGATGAAGACGACCTCGCCCTCCTGGAGGGTGGACAGCACCGCGGCCAGGTCGCCTGACCGCTCGATCGCCGGGCCGCTGGTGGGCCGCAGCGGCGCACCGAGCTCGGCGGCGATGATCATCGCGATCGTGGTCTTGCCCAGGCCGGGCGGCCCGGAAAGCAGCACGTGGTCCGGCGGGCGGCCGCGGCGCAGCGCGCTGTGCAGCAGCAGGGTCAGCTGCTCGCGGACCCGGGCCTGGCCGACGAAGTCCCCGAGGCGCTTGGGCCGCAGCGCGCCCTCGATCACCCGCTCGTCGCCGTCGGCGAGCGGCGAGACGACGCTGTCGCCCCAGGGGCCGGCCACGCCCTGAGGGCCATGGGGGTGCGACGACTGCCCCGCGCCCGCGGCCAGGCGGGCGAGCTCGGCTTCCTCGGCCCGGCTCAGGGCGTCGTCCTCACCCATCACGACTTGGACAGCTTCCGCAGGGCGGCGCGGAGCGCGGTGGCCACGTCGGGGACCTGCCCGCCGGAGCCTGCCTCGACCGCGTCGGCCTCGACGGCGGCGAGCGCGGCCTCGGCGTCCCTGGCGGACCAGCCGAGGTTGACCAGGCCGGTCATGACCTGGTCCCGCCAGGACGGCGCGGCCCGGCGGGACGGGGCGGCGCCAAGGCCGGGCCCTGGGTCGCTTGGCGCGCCAAGGCGGTCCTTCAGTTCGAGGATGATCCGCTGCGCGACCTTGTTGCCGATGCCTGGCACCATGGTCAGCGCCTTGACGTCCTCGGTCGCGACCGCGCGGCGCAGCGCGTCGGGCGAGTGGACCGCGACCATCGCGAGGGCAAGGCGCGGGCCGACACCGCTCGCGGTCTGCAGGAGCTCGAAGACGTTCCGCTCATCGTCCGTGGCGAACCCGAAAAGCGTGAGTGAGTCCTCCCGCACCACCAGGGACGTCGCGACCAGCGCCGGCTCCCCCGGCTTGAGCCTGGCGAGGGTGTCTGGAGTGCACTGCACCCGCAGCCCCACCCCGCCGACCTCGATGACGGCGCCGTCCAGGCCCACTCCCGCCACGGTGCCGTTCAGGTGCGCGATCATGTGGTACCTCCAACCACGGGGCCTCCGGTCATCGTCGTCCGCGCGCTGGCCTGCCTGGCCCGTCTCGCCTCGATGGCGGGGGCGCGCCACAGGTGGCAGATCGCCAGCGCCAGGGCGTCGGCGGCGTCGGCCGGCTTCGGCCGGTCGGTCATCCGCAACAGCCGCATGACCATCAGCGTGACCTGGTCCTTGTCGGCGCGGCCGCTGCCGGTCACCGCCGCCTTGACCTCGCTCGGCGTGTGCAGGGCCACCGGCAGGCCGCGCCGGGCGGCGCAGACGATCGCGACCGCCCCGGCCTGCGCGGTGCCCATCACGGTCCGCACGTTGTGCTGGCTGAACACCCGCTCCACCGCCACCGTGTCCGGCTGGTACTCGGTCAGCCAGCGCTCGATCTCTTCCTCGATCGCCAGCAGCCTGCCCGCGATGTCCTGGTCCGCGGCGGTACGCACCACGCCGGTGGCGACGAGGCGCGGCGGCCTGCCAGGCACCCCCTCGACCACGCCGAGGCCGCACCGGGTGAGACCCGGGTCGACGCCGAGGACGCGGGACGGCGGGCGCGCGGCATAGCTGGTCACTGCGCCCACTCGGTCATCGCGCCCCACCGTCCCGTCTGCCAGCGAACACCTGTTCGCCACCATACCGCGCCCCCGCCCGCCGCGCTCGCATCGTCGGCTCGTGTCCCCGCTCCATCAGGGTTTTCGCGCTACGCCGGCCCACAGCACGCCCCGGTCGCCCGCTTCGTCGCCGGAACCGGGGCGCCACTCGTGGGTGAGGACCACGCCGGGCTCCACCAGCGTCAGGCTCTCGAAGAAGCCGGCGACCTGAGCGCGGGTGCGCATCGTGAACTGCTGGCGCGGTTGGCCCGCACCGACAGTGCGGTCTCCGGGTGGATTTCGAGAACCTTGTCGCCGACTTCCCTGTCGACCGCGAAGTTGTCCTTGCCGCATCGGCGCACCTCTCTTCGGCACTGCGGTCGTCGGCACTGCTTAGGTCCGGTGCCTCATCCTTTCAGAGCACTGA
>JAWWPV010000989.1:0-5998 GCA_033854775.1 Trebonia sp. | reverse complement strand
ACACGTGACTTTTTCGCTGACCGACGATCAGCCGGGCCTCGAATACCACTAAATGTTTCCTCATCCCTTAGCACAATGGCGTCCACAGACGGTCCGTGCGGAACACCAGAATCAAAAGTACGCGCATCACCTATATAGATTCAATCAATATATTATCATCAACCATACCTACCAATCGTACTTCTAATGATATAGGCTTTGTTCCACTGACTCAATATCCTGTTCCACCGACTTGGAAGGCCAAAGAACGTCCGCCGGAGCCCTGGCCGCTGCCCTCTTTCGAACCCCTGCAAATTGAAGATATCAACGACCTCACATTTCGTAACGGCACGGCGTCCCAGTTCGCGCACCAGCCAGGCCGTCTCGTCCAGATCCTCCGTAGAGGACAGCGGATATTCAAGTCCCGGCAGGGACGCGCGCAGGTCGATCAGGATCATGTCCGCGCCTTCTTCGGCCAGCCGGACGGCGTGGCTGCGGCCCATGCCGCGCGCCGCTCCGGTGACAAGCACCCGCTTGCCCGGTACCCGCTTACCCATTGCCATGCCCGTTCGTCAGGCGCTGCCGCGCGTCTCCTGTACCATCGCCGCAGTCGGATGCCCGTCGCGGCGCTCCGCGAATTTGACTTCCCTTTGCCCCAACAGGCAGTGGCACTTGGCCCGTATCCGCAGCGCCACTCATTAGGGGGCTGCGAACCCCCTACTACACCCAGCGGCGGCAGGCCGCCAGCTGACCCGGACACGGCAATTCAGTCTCTAGCCCGCAACTGTCGGATTGCGCGGGTAGGACGCATGCGCGATCTCATGCGCCGGCAGGGCGTGCCCGGCCACAAGGCGCTCCAGGCTGAAGCGGGCACGACGGCCCGTGCCGTCGTCGTCGCCCGGGTTCCCCAGTTGCTCCCATTCGACGGACGCCGTGCCGGACAGGTGCAACGTGCTACCGGTCCCGAAATCGATGAACAGCAGCGCCGCCTCGGGGTCGACGGCCAAGTTGCCGAAGCTGTTGAACATGTTGTTGCCCCGGTAGTCCGGCCACCACAGCTGATTGCCCTCAACCCGGACGAAGCCAGGTGCGCCGCCCCGGTGAGAAGCGTCATTCCCCCGTCCGGGGTGCGTCGTCCCCAGGAAGAACGTGTCAGCCCGCCGGATGAGATCAGCATCTGCGGCTGAGAAAGCGGCGGCTTCCCGGAATGCCCGAGGCTTTCCTGCCGTCCGCTCATCGAGACGGAGGACACGTTGCTGGATGTACTGAGGGCAGTTACCGTACGCTTCCCGCACTTGGATCACGAGGCGGCCGGGGCCAGCCTCGGTGAGGACCCCGTTCAGGCGGACCCGGCGGCGGAGGGCGAACTCCAGCGCGATCATGCCTACCGGCTGCCCTGAGGGCAGCCCGAGCAGCGGATCCCCGTCCGAGATTGATGCCGAGATCAGCAGGCTAGTCGGAGAGTCCACAGCCATGAACCCGGCCGGGCCGACCAACGGCGAGGCCCACAGCCGTCCGAGCCCATCCCGTGCCGAGAGCACCGCAAAGGTCCGCTCGGCCAGAAACTGAGCAAACCCGCCGCCTAGTTCCCCTGGCTCGAGCATCGGCTCCAGCCGCGCGGCTTCTGCCCGCACGCCAGCCCGCTGCTGGACAGCTAGTTCACCGGCGTGGAAACCCCAGTCGGCTGAGAGGCCAATCCGCGGCTTTGCGCCGCGCCTGCTGCTCACAGCCGTCTCCCCCTTGCTCATCGCACGCCCTGCATCTTCCCGCATAAGAGCCGACGGCGCCGGACGTTAGCCCGGCCCCTCGGCCGGATTCGGGGTGCCGCACCCCGGCGAAAATGGGACAGGTCCCGGGTTGCCGACATCGCCACTAGCGCCGCATCGCCGGGGCCTCATTGACCAGGGCGCCGGGATCGGCGATCCTAGCCAACCCGGCTCCCCAGGAAAGTCCCGACCTCGTCCGTGGCCTGGGCCGCCTCCGGCGTGCCAGCCATGATCGGGTAAACGTGCGGCAAGCCCTCCCCGACCTTTAGCGTAACGTCGACCCCGGCGTCTGACGCTGCGGCCGCCAGGCGCTCGGAGTCGCTCAGCAGCACGTCAGCCGTGCCCACCTGGACCAGCAGCGGCGGGAGCCCGGCTAGTGACGCGAAAAGAGGCGAGGCCAGCGCCGTTCTAGGGTCGGCCCCCGCCAGGTAGTCCCGAGCAAACTGACGGAGCATCTCGGGCGTCGAAAAAGGATCCTGGTCCGCCCGCTCGGTCATCGAGACCCCCGAGCCGGTCAGGTCGACGGTCGGGGACATCAGCACAGCGGCTGCGGGCAGCGCCTCACCAGCGTCACGCGCAGCCACCAGCAGGGCGACGGCAAGTCCGCCGCCGGCCGAGGCACCGGCTACCGCTACTGAGCCTGCGCTTACCTTCTGGTCCTTGCGGATCCAGTTCCAGGTGGCCAGGACGTCTTCGACAGCGGCCGGGAAAGGATGTTCAGGGGCCAGACGGTACTCAGGAAACAGAACCCGCATCCCGCTGGCCCGGCCCAGACGGGCGGCTAGCTCGCCGTCGCTGTGAAGCGACCCCAGCTTGAACCCGCCGCCGTGCAGGAACAACAGCACCCGGTTACTGTCCGCGCCGGGGGCGGTAAGCCAATGGGACGCCACCCCTCCGGCGGTCACCTCAGTTGCGGTTACGTCCTTGGGAACTGGGTGAACACGTCCTGCCGGCGCAAAGTTAGCGCGGAGCTGCTGCAGTGTCAGCGGCGCCTGGCCGCTCCTCAACCGCCGTTGCTCCCTGATGTCGTCGATCAGGTCCTGCATTGCCTGGCTCGGCATGCTGCCCTCCTTCGCGTGGTCTTCACGTTCCGTCTGGCGTGTTCCGCTACGTCCGCCGCCCGGGGACCAGCGGCTTGAGTAAGTCTGCTCTGAAACTCACGGCAGCCCCTCACAGGCGTCGGCCAGCTGAGCTGACCTCGAACGCGCCTGTCGTGTACGACTGCTGCTGCTCAGAGAGCCTGAGCGGCGAGGACCCTCAGTAATGGGTTGCACGTCCCACAATCTATCTACGTAGGTTTGGGCCGTCAAGCTCTTAATTAAGGGCCGCTGTCGTCCGTACCCCGCGATCTCACATCAGGGAAGGCGGCCTGTCAGTGCGCGACTCTCAGAGCGCGCTCGGTGAGGGCGTTCACGGCCGCGGTGAGGCCTGGGGATAGCGTGGCGGCCAGGGCTGCCGACGCGGAGCAGTCGGGATGGATGACCAGCCCGGTTTGACCGGCTAGCGACGGATCGGTGGCCGCGAACAGTACCGACCTCGCCGCTTCGGCCGCCGGGCGTCGCACCCCCTGGCGAACCTGATCCCAGTGTTCACGTAGCGCGGGAGGCAAGATCTCGGGCCTCATCTCGCCGGCGTTAGGCGTGGCCGCCGGCCCCGGATCTGCAGCGAAGACTGAGACTCCGGTGCCCCGCAAGCGCTGGGCAAGCTCCATGGCGTACGCCAGGTGCGCCAGCTTCGCCCGCCCCGACACGGCCATGCCGAAATACTCGCCGGGCTCGACCTCATCGTAGGACGGGGTCCCGGCGAGCAGCGCCACCTGAATGGACGCAGAGGTTACGTCGACGATCCGGCTAGGGTGTGCCACCAGAATCGCGCCGATCAGCGCCTCGGTCAGAACGACCGGCGAGAGATGGTTAAGCGCGAAGCTGGCCTCAATGCCATCGGCCGTCTGCCACCGACAAGGCCACATGCCCCCGCCGTTGTTCACGAGCAGGTGCAGCGGGCCCTCAGCAGCGAGCCTCTCCCCCAGGCCGCGGACCTCGGCCAGGGCGGACAGGTCGGCCTGGATGAACCGGGCGTCCCCGATCCGCACCGCGGCTTGCCTGCCGTGCTCGGGGTCACGCCCGACCACTGTCACCGAGTACCCGGCTCGCGAAAGCCCGAGAGCTACCTCCACGCCGATCCCGCGCGTGCCACCGGTAACGAGTGCCCTCTGCTTCATGTCTCTCCTTAATATCGCGCCCCGCCTACCGTTCCGGGCCCTTCAGTTGGCCCGCCATCCCACGAAGCCCGGGAGAGCCGGGTCAGGCGTCGGGCCACGGCAGGGCCGCGGTAACCAAGCTCGCGCGCGAGACGAGAGGGTCTTCGACCCCGAACTGCCCGGTGATGTGGTCCCGTGCGCCAGCGGCATCGAATGGGTTCGTTATCCCATTAAGATTAACGTCGTGAACAGCATGCGAGAGCCCGAGCCGCCCGTAAGTGCCTCGGCCGCACTCGAGCAGGCTTTGCGAGCCGATGAAGGCGACGCAGGCTGCGAGCGGGTGCTCTCCATGCTGCACGTCTACGTGGACCTCGTCGCCGCCGGGGAACGTGCCGCAGAATCGCACCCCGGGCATCTCCACGCACCTGCGCTCCTGTGACGCGTGCCGCGAAGACTATGAGGGGCTGCTCGCATGCGTCCGGGAGCCATGACGTCAAAGGCGCCACCTAGCCGACCGGACAATCGGCCCCTTAATCGCTGCTGGTGCGGGGCCGCAGAAGGAACAGCGAGGCTGCCGCGACCGCGCCGGTACCGGCCTGCACCGCCCAGGCATGCTTGAAGCCCGCCGTGCCGTCGCTTGTTGCGATGAGGGCGACCAGCAGCGCGACGCCGAGGGCGCCACCGATCCGGGGGGTCATGTTCAGGACGGCGCTGCCGGTGGTGGCCCGCTCGGGTGCGAGGGTGGCGGCGGCGACGAACATCGGGGCCTGAGATAGGCCGCCGGAGATGCCCATGAGGACAAGCCCGGGGAACAGCGCGGTCCAGTAGGCATGCGTCCCGCCGATCGTGACGAGCCAATAGCCCGCCGCCACGGCCATGGCCGCGGTCCCGGTGAGCGCCGGCAGCGTCCGCCCGTAGCGGGCCCGGATCGGGCCGATGCTCAGGGCGAACCCGACGGACGCGGTCGGGGCGGGGGCGATGCCGGCGCCCGCCCGTAGAGCGCTGAAGTGCCAGACGTTCCGCATGAATAGTGCCCCGCCGAGCAGGAAGACCGAGAAGCCGGTGAAGTAGAGCAGCAGCGCGATCGTGGCGGCGGTGAACTGGCGGGACCGGAACAGCTCCTTCTCGATGACCGGCGACGGGGCACGGAGGGTGCGCTGTAACGTCACCGTCCCCAGGAGCGCGGCAGCGGCGAACAGGCCGATGGTCCGGCCGCTGCCCCAACCCCCATCGGGTCCCTCGACGGTCGCAAGTACAAGCAGGCTCACGCCGAACAGCAGGGCGAACCCGGATACCAGGTCCGGTGGTCGCGCGCCGGCGGCCTGGCGGACCTCGGGGAGCACGATAATGCCAGTGGCGATCGTCGCGATCCCGATCGGCAGGTTGACAAGGAAGATCCACCGCCAGTCGACGGTAACCAGCAGGCCACCCACGGGGGGTCCCGCAGAGGCGGCGATCCCGGCCACCCCGGCCCAGATGCCCACAACGAGCGTGTGCTGGCGCTTCGGGAAGCTGGGGTACAGCAGGCCCACTGAGGTAGGGACGATCGTGGCTGCGCCGACTGCCTGCACGGCGCGGGCTGCGATCAGCACGTCCAGGGACGGCGGGAACGACGCGACGGCGGACGCGGCCGTGAAGACGGCCACCCCGCCGAGCAGCACCCTCTTGCGCCCCGTACTGGTCGGCGAGCCGCCCCGCGGGTACGAGCACCGCCGCGAAGATGATGGCATATGCCGACAGGACCCAGGAGACGAGCGCTTCCGACGATCCCGCGAACGACCTGCCGATCCCATCAAGCGCCACGTTGACGATAAAGAAGTCCAGCTGCGCCATGAAGGCGACCGCGCCGAGTACCGCCATGATCGCCCAGCGCCGGGGGTTTCCCGTATCTGCGGTCGGCGCCGGCGCCGGCGTCGCCGCTGGACAGTTAGAAGCTGTTCGGGGCATGGGATTCCTCCATGTATATGGGCTGTCAAGCCCATAATCCATGGGGATCCGGCGGGGAGCGGCCGCCCGAATTGACACGGTCAAGGGGGCCTCATACACTACTGGG
>JAWWPV010000988.1:0-3902 GCA_033854775.1 Trebonia sp. | reverse complement strand
CGTGTACGTGGCCGGGTGGATCTTCCTCGGCACGTGCGCCGTGCTCGCCGCGCTCCTCGCCCTGTCCGCCCGCACGGCCAGCGCTACGCCCGCTGAGACCGCCGCTCTCGCCGCCGCGATCGCAGGGAACTCGCTGACGGACGAGCTCAGTCCTGAGCTGAGTTCAGCTACATCGGCTCGCCAAGGTCGCTCGACATCCAGCCGGGTGTGTCGAAGCGCACGGGCGGAGTGCCAACCAGTTCTGTCAGGTGCGCCTCAAGGTTCTCGAGCTCGGCGGAACCGATCTGCCGCTCCCATTGATCGCGCAGCTCATCGAAGATCGCTTCACCTGCGCGCAGCACCTCGAAGCCGAGTGGGGTGACCTGAAGGCGCATGCGGCGAGCGTGGCGGGGGTCTGTGTCGCGTGTCACGTATCCGCGTTCCTGCAGGACCGCGATGGTTTTCGCCGCTGCCTGCTTGGAGACTGACAGGCGGCGGCCTAGTTCTGAGGCGTTGCCGGCGCCGGCGGCGATGGCCCGCATGGCGAAGTCATGGACGGGACGCACATCCTCGTAGCCGCGGCGGGCCAGCTCGGCTGTCGCGGCGTCCACCAGTGAGCGGAAGCCTCCGAGCAGGAGCAGGGCGAGATCGGCGCCTGAGCGGGACATAGGAGAAGACTAAGGCAGCGACTGGACAGTGACAACCAGGTTGGCTAGAGTCTATGACATCCAGGTTGTCCAAGAATGGAGACGGCATGAACGTCGTACCAGCTAGTCCTGCGCTGCCGGGGATTACGCACCACTATGCGGAGGTCAACGGGACCAGGCTGCACTACGTCGCGGCGGGGACCAGCGGATCGCCGGTCCTGCTGGTCCACGGGTTTCCCGAGACCTGGTGGACCTTCCGGAAACTCATCCCGCTGCTCGCGGCCAGCCACCGCGTCTTCGCCGTCGACCTGCGCGGCTTCGGCGACTCCGGCAACGAGCCGGGCGAGTACGACAGCACCACGTCAGCCGAAGACCTGCACCTTCTCGTCAGGCAGCTCGATGTCGGGCCGGTCCACCTGACCGGGCAGGACATCAGCGGGGCGACGGTCTTCCGCCTCGCGGCCACGCATCCGGAAGACGTGCTCAGCCTCACCGCCATCGAGATGGGCCTGGCCGGGTTCGGCCTGGAGATGCTGGCCGACGTCACCCACGGGGGCGCCTGGCATATCGGCGTTCTCGCCGCGCCCGGCATCCCCGAGATGCTGCTCGCCGGCCGCGAGCGCGAGTTCCTGGGACAATTCGCGTTCCCGGCGATGAGCGCGACCCCGGGGGCGATCACCGACGACGACATCGATGAGTTCGCCCGCACCTACTCGCGCCCCGGCGGCTGGCGCGGAGCGGCCGGCCTCTACCAGTCGATGCTGCGGGAGGGCCCCGACATCAGGGCTCTCGCGGAGAAGCCCGGGCTAACTGTGCCCGTGCTCGCGGTCGGCGCAGGCGGAGGCCCCTTCACGGCCGGCACCATGTCCCAGGCCGCGCCGGGCGAAGTCAGCTCGGTGTCACTCGACGGCGTCGGCCACTACGCCGCCATGGAGGCCCCCGGCGAGCTGGCGAAGGCTCTTGTCGGCTTCGCGGCAAGCATCGACGACGCCTGAGCATGTGCGGATAAGCGCATTGCCGCACCTTGACAATTACCAGGGACGTGCTATTACGAATTGACCGCACCGCCACCGGTCAATTGCGCGGTTACTTGACGCCGGTCAGCGAGTATGCCTCGACCTGCGTGCCGCCCGTCGGGTCTTCGTACCATTCGAAGCCGGCGTCGACCGCCTGCAGTTCGGCTCCCGTCTTGACCAGGCCGTGATCGGCCGCGAACCGGATCAGGTCGAACAGCTTGATGTTGTGATCGGTGAGCGTTACCGCCTTTGACGTTGCCAGCGGCGCGGCGAACACCACGTACTTCCACCGGTGCGCCAACGTGTAGAGGACTTGCCACGAGCGCCCGTCGATGACGCGGTAGCCAAGGGAGTGGTACTCGTTGCGGTCGATGCCCGGCGAGTTAAGCCAGACCATCACCTCAGTCGTGCTGCTTGACGACTGCTCCATCGTGGCTGTCGTGCCGTAGCCCGTGTGCTGTCCAGGGCCGGTCAGCCAGATGTCGAACCCGGCGTCGCCCGCGAAGCCGGCGACCGTGTGGAGCTTGATGCTGGCGGTCAGGGTGCCCGCCCCGCCCGCGGGGACAGGGATCACGTAGCCCTTGCCCACGCCGAGCCAGTTGCACTGGGCCGAGTCATAGCCGTCGGGGTTGTTGCCCGCCGAGATGTAGGCGTCCTCCCAGGAGCCGCCCGGACTGGACTTGATGTCGAACTTCAGGTGCCCGGGATCCGTGCCGAGCCGCACGGTGCCCCGCTGGCTGTTGTCGACGATCGTCATCTCCGGGTTGGTCCTGGCGCACTCGTACTGGTCGCCGACCAGGGTGCTGGGGACCCGCCCGTCCTTGCCGGTCACGTTGTTGCTATTGGGCGAGGTGATGAGCGTAGGAACAGGCGCGAGAGCGCTAGCGGGAGCGGCGGCCACAACGGCGGCGACGGCTATGACGGCGGCCAGGATGGGGCCGAAGTGCCTTCTGCGTGGTACCCGGGTCTCGATCACGGCCGTATCGTGCCACGGGCCGGATGGCTAATCCATAAATATAAAGTGAATAACTTCCGAGATCAATATCAAGAAATTTTATTCTATTCATAAGGTAGTGACGACGCTAGTCGAAACCATTTAACTAAACGCCGTCGCCACCGACCCGCCCGCCCGCTTCGACCAGTTCAAGAGCCGGTCCCACGCGGTTGCTAACAACGACCGCTGGCTGGCCCGGCCCTGGCTGAGCTCGAATACAGCCCGGTCGCCCGGGCGCAGCTGGCGGACGTCGCCCGGTATTCCAGCTCGTATCTCGTGGCTGGCGCCCTCGGGCTGAACGTCTAGCGTCAGCAGGTCGCTGTCGAGCGTGACCAGGATCGAGGCCTCCCGGAACTGCATGCGGAATGACAGGCCGCCGAGCCCGCTCGGGAGCCTGGGATCGAAGTACAGGACACTGTCACCGATCTGGGCGCCCGCGTAGTACCGCTGCACGAGGTCGAGTGTCCCCGCCATGACACCCAGGTGGATCCCTTCCTTCGTCGTGCCGCCCTGGATGTCGTCGACATCGCTGTGGAGCGCCACGAGAAAGCGGTCCCACGAGCTCTCCGGGTCGATGGCGGCGAGTACTCCCGCGTAGGTGACGAAGCTCAGCGTCGAGCCGTGCGACGTGCGCTGGTCGTAGTACGCGACGTTTCGCGCGGCTGTGTCGGGACGGTAGTCGTACCCGAGCCGCTCGAAGATCTCGCGCAGTTCCTCGTCTGAGAAGAGGAAGAAGAGCATCACCGTATCGGCCTGTTTGGCGATCTTGTAGCGGTCAGGGTCGTCGCCCTCCGCACGCAGGATCCGGTCGAGCCGCTGGATGTTCTCGTATTTCGCCCGGTAGGCGTCCCAGTCGAGTTCTTCGAGGTCACCCCAGCCTTCGAACTGGCTGATGATGCCGTCCTCGTGGAACGGGACGAACATCCGGCGGCTCATGTCCTGCCATAGCGCCAGCTCATCGCCGGAGATACCGAGCCGTGCACGCAATCCCTCGGCGCTGCTCGCCGAGAGCAGCGAAGGCAGCTTTGCCGCGATGTCGCACAGCCACGCCACCATGACGTTGGTGTAGGCGTTGTTGGCCAGCCCGCCCTGCTGCGCGCCCGGGTACTTCTCGTGGAACTCGTCGGGGCCCATCACGCCGTGGATCTCGTAGCGCTCCCGCGCGGGGTTGAAGTGAGCGACAGACGCCCAGAACCGCGCGATGTCCAGCATCATCTCCGCGCCGTAGCTCTCGAGGAACGCGTAGTCGTGGGTGGCCTGGAAGTA